>CATPBN010000207.1 GCA_955652635.1 uncultured Gemmatimonadaceae bacterium | reverse complement strand
GTCGTGGAGGTAGGCGAGTCGCGATCCGCCGGGGCTCACGTGGAGGGAGCTTACCCCGTTGAACTTTTTCCCCGCGCCGAGGACGTTCTCATCGAGGATGATTTCTTCGGGGGCGGTGAGCGATCCCTTCTTCCGGAGGTGGATCGGGTAACTCTTCCCCTTCTCGGTGCGGTTGTAGTACCAGTAGCCGTGATCGAGGTAGGGAACGGAGAGGTCTGTCTCCTTGATGCGGCCGAGCATCTCGTCGTAGAGCTTCCGCTGGAGCGCCTCAGTGTGCTTCATCCTGGCGGCGGTGTACGCATTCTCCGCCTCGAGGTAGGCGATCACCCGAGGGTCGGACTTGCTGCGGATCCAGAAGTAGTTGTCGGTGCGGACCTCGCCGTGGAGAGTGTCGACTCGGGGGATGATTCGGGCGGTGGGAGGAGCGGTGATCTGCGCAGCGAGGCGCGTCGCTGGGCTAGCGGCCACTACTATAGGTAGAGCGGTGGCGGCGTAGGCGAGAATGCGTAGAGCGCGCACGGAAGCCTCTTACGAGGGTCGGAGGAAGGAAACCTAAGCCTTTTGGTGCTCGCTTGCGCGCGGAAGAGAAAGCGTAAAGCGCGACCCTTTTCCTTCAGTACTCTCGACGGTGAGATCGCCATTCATTGCCCGGGCAAGATCGCGACTTATCGCTAATCCCAGCCCAACGCCGCTCGCGCGATCGGCGAGGCCCTCTTTCAGTTGAATGAAGGGCTCGAATATGGCTTCCAGTTTTTCCCTTGCAACGCCTAACCCCGTGTCACTGATGCTCAAAATCACGGTGTCATCCACAGCCGCGCACTGGGCACTGATGTGTCCGCCTGCCAGCGTAAACTTTATTGCATTGGAGAGGAGGTTGACCAGAATCTGAGCCACCTTTTCCGGATCCGCGCGTGCGACGATACTGAGGTCGCCTGAGATCCCGTCGAAAACGAGCCCTCTCTGCGCGATGAGTGGCTCAATCAGCTCGATAGCATGTCTGAGCGCATCACAACCGTTGACGTCGCTCACCGCGTAGGACATTCCGCCGCTTCCGATTTGCGCGAAGTTGAGGACTTCAGTGATGAGGAGCGTGAGGTGCTGCTGATTGGCTTTCACCCGCGCGAAGTCGGCGCGCTGATCCTCGGTCACGGGCCCGCGCAGACCCATGTCGAGGAGCTCGATGTAACCACCTATCGCATTGAGTGGCGCGCGCAGCTCGTGGCTCATAGCGCCAAGGAACGCTGTCTTCGCCCGATTCGCAGCCTCGGCATCGTCAGCGAAACCGCGTTCGCGCAATGCACCGAGGAGCATCTGCTCGGCGACCTGCCGTTGCAGTCCGAGCGCAGCGTCTGCCGGGCTCGACTCGTGAATCTCGAGACTAAGTGTCTCGACCGGTTGGTCGTCGGCGATCACGGGCCACACACTACATCGCCATCCAATCGCTCTCTCGCTTGACGGGTCCATTCGCTCATCCAATAGCTCGACGCCATCGCGAGATGCTCGATCGAGAAGTGCGCCCAGCGCTCCTCCTTCAGTCCGGGTGAACACGGTGGCGATTGGTACTCCGGGCGCCTCGGCGTCGGCGATGCTGGCCAGGCGGCAGAAGGCGGAATTGGTGTAAACGAGCGTGCGTTCCGCCCCGCGTGTAATCGCGAACGGCAGCGGGGACCGCCGCATGGCTTCCTGGACTGGAAATCTGGTCGCACGCGTGGCGCGTGGCCGCTTTTTGGACTTGCCCATGCAACCGGTTCTCCACAGAGGTGACTGTGATCCAGGAAATCTTTGCTACCAAGCGTGGTACCAACGATTTCAGGTACTGGACGAGATCCCGTTGCTGTACGACGGAGAGCTCTAGTCGGCGGAAATGGTTGTAAGGCGTCGGGAGACGTTGTGTCTGGTCTCCGATTCTGTATACAATACACGACAGTATGGTCGGTGTTCCCGACGCTCGATTTCGCCTGACGCGCTAGTTTCGGAGCTCCACGAGCGAGGCTGAGCCGAGGCCGATGGCAATCCCCGCCATCCAGCCTCCCACGACGTCGTCGATCCAATGCTCGTCGAGATAGAGTCGAGACCAGCCCACGGAAATCGAGATTGCGGCGACCGCGGTCCATAACAGCCTCCGCTCTCTGGGTGAAAGCTGGTCGGCGATCTCCGTGGCACTGGCGATTGCGATTGCGGTAGCGGCCGTGACGTGTCCGCTCGGATAACCGTAGCGGTTCCGCCCGTGATGACGGCCGGCCCTGGGTGGACGGCGCTGATGTATGAAGACGCGCGTCACGTTATCGACTGCGAGTGCTCCGAGTGATGCTGCGGGCGGCCCAAGGCCGCCGCTTCCCTCGCGTCGGTTGATCAAGAGTCCCAACCCGGCAGAGGTGTAGGGGTGGGTTCGGGGACCGGCGAAGTAGCTGATCGCCGTTGCCACGGATCTCAGGACTGCGGATCGTCTCGGATGAATCCGCCGTCGAACTGCGCGATTGATCGCCGTTGTGGAATCGCGCTTTACGGCTACGCCTATTCCGCCGGCAATAGCGGCGCCCGACAATGCAGTAATCGCCCGTGGCGAGGTCATATACGGACGAAGAGCAAGGGATGTACCTCTCGGGCGGAACACTGTTGCGATTCCGTCGCGCATGGTTTAGCATTGGGACAATGACATTCACTTCCATCCGCCTTGCGCTCAGCCACCTCGGCCTAACGGGCCGCGGGGCGCTTTTGCGCGTGCACGTCAGACTATAGTCGGCTAGTCAGACTCCACTCACAG
>CATPBN010000206.1 GCA_955652635.1 uncultured Gemmatimonadaceae bacterium | reverse complement strand
CTGTGAGAGCAATTGGAAACGATCCCGACGCATTCAGGCGCGACAACACGGTGCTCGCGACATCGACGGCGGGGGACTTCACCGCTTCGCGATTCATTGGATGGCTCGAGACGTTTCCTGCCAACGCGAGGGTCATCGATCAGATCAAGCAGGCCCCGGATTCTTCGCTCGTCTCGATGGTCAAACGACTCGCCAACAACGAGCTGGTGCTCAAACAGGCGGACAGTGCAAAGATCGCGATGGATCCCGCTGAAATGGCGCAAATGCGCGCGAGCTTCGTGGGTGCGGTCACGCAGGCCTGGAGTCAACTCGGAGTGACTCCATCCTCGCTCCAGGACAGCGCGAAGACCGAGGGGGACCGCGAGAAGCTCGCCGCGAAGCGGATCGACGCCTATTTCGATAAGCTGGTGCAGGAGCAGGCACGTTTCGTCGCAGTGCCGCCTCCGGTCGCCCACGTTTTGCGAGGTAAATACAGCTACTCGTTCAACGATTCGGGATTCGATCGCGGGCTCGAGCAGGCTTCCAAGATCCGTAACTCGGCAGACTCCGCCCGCTCGGCGAGTCAGCCACCCACAGCGATTCCGCTGAATCCGGCAGTACCACCATCCGCTTCTTCCACTCCACCCGCGGGCAAGAAGTGATCGAACCACGCTTACCGGCCGGTGTACGAGCAGGGATGCTGAGACAACTCCTCGCCGTTGCCGCGATCATTCCTGTCGCCATCGGAGCGCAAACCCCGACCACTGCTGCTCGTAGCACGGCCGGCGCGCTTCCGATCGACCGTGTCGTGGCGATCGTAGGCGAACAACCGCTGCTCTGGACCGATGTTCTCACCGCGATCAACCAAAGGCGCGCACAGGGGCTGCAGGTGCCGACGGACTCCGCGCAGCAAGCGGCATTGGCGCGCAACGTTCTCAGCGATCTCATTGACGAGGAAATCCTCGTCCAGAAGGCCAAGGAGATGAAGCTCGAGGTGATCGAGTCCGAGATCACTTCGTCAGCAGATCGCCAGCTAAAGAGTGTTCGCGCGCAGTTCAAGTCGGAGGAGGAATACCGGACCGAGCTGCGCAACGCCGGACTTGGGACGCCGGAGGAGTATCGCAAGGCGCTCACCGACCAATATCGCCGGCAGAATCTTCAGCAGAAGGCGTTTGCGGATCTACGCAAGCGCGCGAAGCCAGTGAACGTGACGGACGAGGAAGTCACAGCTGCCTTCGAGCGGAGCCGCGCGGATCTGCAGAAGCGTCCCGCGAGCGTCACCTTCCGGCAGATCATCGTAGCGCCGCATGCTTCCGCAGCGGCGAAAGCAAAGGCCAAGGCGCGCGCCGAGTCGCTGCTCGTTGAGATCCGGAAGGGAGGCGACTTCGAGCAGATAGCAAAGCGCGAGTCGATGGACCCTGGCACCAAAGCCCTCGGCGGAGACCTCGGCTGGAACCGGCGCGGGAGCGGATTAGTCCCCGAATTCGAAGCGGTGATGTTCGCGCTGAACCCGGGAGACGTCAGCCCGGTGATCGAGACCGCGTTTGGATATCACATCATTCGGGTCGATCGCGTCCAGTCGGCGGAGGTGAAAGCGCGCCATATTCTCATCGCGCCGGTGATTGATTCGGCCGATGTCGCGGCCGCAAAGGTCGAAGCCGACTCCGTCGCTGCGCGTTGGAGGCGGGGAGTCCCCTATGACACGCTCCTCGCCAAGCACCACGATCCAACCGAAGAGAAGGGAGTGCTCCAGCCCTTCAATCGGGATTCTCTGCCAGCTTCTTACCAGGCTGCATTGGTCGGTGCTAAGGCCGGGACGATCACCAATTCTTTCCAGCTCGCGAATCCGCGCGGGCAGCCGAAGTTTGCCGTGCTCCAGGTCGTGACGGCAACCGATGCAGGTGAGTACAACCCGGGCGAGATCCGTGAGCAGATTCGTGCACAGCTCTCCGAGGAGCGCTCGATACGACAGCTCCTCGACGATCTGAGAAAGCACACCTACGTGTCGCTCCGGATGTAGCAGTGAAAGTGCGCCTTGCCATGACCGCGGGGGATCCCCGCGGAATTGGTCCGGAGATTATCGCCAAAGCGCTCGCTGACCCACGCGTCGGCGAGCGCTGTGACGTTGTGGTCATCGGTGGCGAGGGCGCCGGAGTCAAGGTGGCCGAGTCAATCGGAGACTGGCGAGCAGGGTCGAACGCGTCACTGGCGGGCAAGCTCAGCGGGCTGGCGATCGAGCGTGCCGTTCAAATGGCGCAGGCGGGAGACGTCGAAGGAATTGTGACCGCTCCCATCGACAAGGCTGCGTTGCACGCGGGCGGTTACGATTTCCCCGGTCACACCGAGATGCTCGGAGCTCTCACCGGGTCGAGCGTCGCGATGATGCTTGCCTCCGACAAGCTTCGCGTGGTGCTCGCGACTACCCACATCCCGCTTCGCAGCGTGGCGGAGAATTTGAGCGCAGCTGCCATCATCGAGACCGCGCGCATCACGCGCAACGGACTGCAAGCGTGGTTCGGAATTGCGTCGCCGCGAATAGCTTTGTGCGCGCTCAATCCACACGCGGGCGATGGCGGACTGTTCGGCAGCGAAGACACCAAACTTCTCGAGCCCGCGGCGCGCGCTGCCGGAATTGACGGTCCTTTTCCGGCTGATACCGTTTTTGTGCGAGCGATGCGCGGCGAATTCGACGCCGTGATTGCGCCATATCACGACGTCGGGATGACGGCAATCAAGGTCGCGTCGTTCGGAAATGCCGTGAATGTCACGTTGGGGCTTCCGTTCCCGCGCACGTCACCGGATCACGGCACCGCGCTGGACATCGCCGGTCAGGATCGTGCGGATCCCTCGAGCATGATCGCCGCTACGCTTCTGTGTGCGTCGATTGTTTCTCGCGCCCGGCGGTACGGCGGTCGCCCAGCGAGTGCAGATCGACCGACAGACTCTCGATCCTCCGCCCGTCCATCTCGCGCACAGTGAAGATCGCTCCGCCCGCGATCACTCGATCGCCGACGACGGGCAGCCGGCCAAGCACACCGAAGACGTAGCCGCCAATCGTAGTGCTGTCTTCGTCCGGGACCGAGAGACCGAAGTGCTCATTGAGCTCCCCGATGTGGGTGCTGCCCGGCACGAGTGTCTCCCCGGCGCGGGTGTGCAGCGGAGCTTCGGCATCCTCGGGAGTGTCGTACTCGTCGAGAATCTCGCCGACGATTTCTTCGAGCAAATCCTCCATCGTCACGACGCCAGCCGTTCCGCCGTATTCGTCGAGAACGACCGCCATGTGCTCCTTGAGCCGCTTGAAGTCGGCGAGAACCTCTTCGACCTCTCGCGAACCGGGAATCACGTGAACCGGTCGCATAATTGACGGAAGGTCGAATGCGTCCGTGTTTGCGCGCGGTGCGAGCAACTTGAGGAGATCCTTTGCCAACACCACGCCGATGATATTGTCGATCGATTCGTCGTAGACAGGATACCGCGACAGCCCGCTCTCCTGAACCACGCCCAACACTTCCGAGAGCGTCGCTTCGACAGGTAGCGCTACCAGCTCGGTCCGCGGCGTCATGACTTCGCGCGCGTTCTTCTCGGAGAACTCGAATACCGCGTCGATCAGGTCGGCATCGTGGGCCTGCATCTGCCCGCTTTCCTGCGACTGCTCGACGAGGAGACGAATCTCCTCCGGCGAGTGCACGGCTTCCTCGGAGCCTGCCTTTTCCTGACCGAGCGTACGCAAAATCACCTGCGACGACTTGTTCAGGATGAAGGTGAAAGGCGTCGTGATCCACGCGAAGAACAGAAGCGGCGGGGCGAGCCAGCGCGCGAGCCCTTCGGGGTGGTTCAGCGCAGCCGCTTTCGGCACCAGCTCGCCGAACACCACGTGCAGGTAAGTGACGAGGACGAGTGCGACGGTTGCGGCCAGCGTGAGGCGCATCGACACTTCGACCGCGAACGGGAGGTTGGCGAACAGATGCTCGAATACCTCACCGACGGTCGACTCTGCGACCCAGCCGAGACCCAGGCTTGCCAGAGTGACGCCAAGCTGGCTCGCGGAGAGAATACGGGAGATATTTGAGGAGGCACGAACGGCGAAGTGGGCGAGTCGGTCACCACTTCGGACCATCGCCTCCAGACGCGTCCGTCTGGACCGGACGAGAGCGAACTCGGCGCCAACGAAAAACGCGTTGAGGAGCACGAGCAGAATTATGGCCAGCAGCCGACCGAGCACGGATACAAGTTACCACAACCCCGGTCAGGGACACCAGCACGGCGGCGCTCACAGCCACGGGCTCGGCCACTCGCACGCGAGCGACGCTCCAGTCCGGGATCTGCGAATCGCGCTAGGCCTGACGGCGCTGCTTCTCGTCGTCGAAGTCATCGGCGGATTTCTCTCGAACTCGATCGCGATTCTGGCCGACGCGGGGCACATGCTCACCGACGTTGCTGCTCTCGCGCTGGCGCTGTTCGTCGCGTGGTTCAGCAAGCAGCCGGAAACCCCGCGAAAGACGTACGGCTATCTGCGGTGGGAGATTCTCGCTGCGTTCCTCAACGGCTCGACGCTGTTGTTGATTTCTGCCGGGATCCTCTGGGAAGCCGTGACGCGATTGCGCGCGCCCGAACACGTCCAGGGTGGATTGATGCTCGCGGTTGCGACAGGCGGATTGATCGTCAACGTGATTGCGGCGCGCGTGCTCGTCAGAAGCTCCTCGCACAACATGAACGCTCGTGGCGCGTACTTGCACGTGCTGGGGGATTTGCTGGCGAGCGTCGGCACACTCGTCGCGGCGATTCTGATACGCTACACGGGCTGGCTGATGGCGGACCCCATCGCCTCAATTCTCACGACTGTGCTCATCATGCGCGGCGCCTGGGGACTGGTGCGCGAATCGATCGACATACTTCTCGAGTCGACGCCCGCGCACATTCCTTTGACGGCGGTGCGCCGGCAGCTAGAGGCGATTCCGGGTATCGAATCCGTGCACGATCTACACGTCTGGGCAGTGACACCCGCCTTTGTCGCGATGAGTGCGCACTGCATCGTTCGCCAGCCGGACCAGCACCAGCACGTTCTGGGGCACATCCACGACGCGATGCGGCTTTTCGGCATCGAACACGTAACGATTCAACTGGAGCGGGAGGACATGCTCGATCGCGAGCGACACTTGCACGCCTAGCTACCTTACAAGGCTATGGCAAAGCAGGAATTTCGAAACATCGCGATCATCGCGCACGTCGATCACGGCAAGACGACTCTCGTGGACAAAATGCTCCGGCAGGCTGGCGCGTTCCGCGAGAACCAGGTCGTGATGGAGCGCGTGATGGACTCAAATCCGCTTGAGCGCGAGCGCGGTATCACCATTCTGGCGAAGAACACATCCATCCGCTGGAAGGGAACAAAGATCAATATCGTCGACACGCCCGGTCACGCCGACTTCGGCGGCGAGGTGGAGCGGATCCTTCGGATGGTCGACGGGGTCCTTCTCGTCGTCGACGCGTTCGATGGGCCGATGCCCCAGACACGTTTCGTTCTGCGGAAGGCGCTCGCACTGCATCGCACGCCGATCGTCGTGATCAACAAAATTGACCGGCCCGGCTCGGACCCCATGCGCGTCCACGACGAGGTGCTCGATCTGTTGATCGAGCTCGAGGCGAACGACGCACAGCTCGACGCGACAGTTGTCTACGCGTCCGCGCGCGAAGGCGTGGCGACGATGGACATGGATGTGACTCCCGTCGATCTGTCGCCGCTGTTCGATGCGATCATCGAGCACGTTCCTGCGCCGCCACATGATGATGCGGGCCCGTTTCAGATGCTGATATCGACGATCGATCATTCACCATATCTCGGACGCCTGGGCATCGGTCGAATCGAACGTGGAACTATCAACGTCGGCGACGCAGTTGCGCTGTTGCCGCTCGATGGCTCGCAGAAGGCCGAACAGTCGCGTGTCACCAGGTTGTTCACGTACGAGGGACTGGACCGCCTCGAAGTGCCACAAGCGTCGGCCGGTGAGATCGTCGCGCTCGCCGGCCTGGAAGGAGTGGAGATTGGCCTCACCGTGACCGACCTCGAGCATCCGGAGCGGCTCGCCGGAATCTCGGTGGAGGAACCGACGATTTCGGTGGATTATCTGGTCAACAACTCTCCGTTCGCCGGCAGGGACGGCAAATTCGTCACCTCCCGCCAGATCCGGGAGCGCCTGTTCAAGGAGCTGGAAAGAAACGTCGCGCTGAGAGTGGAAGACACCGACTCGACTGATACATGGACCGTCTCGGGCCGCGGAGAGCTGCACCTCACCATCCTGATGGAGACGATGCGTCGCGAGGGGTACGAGTTTCAGGTGTCGCGCCCTCGAGTCATCACCCGCGAGGGACCGAACGGTGAACGTCTGGAGCCGTACGAAGAGCTGTCGATCGACGTGCCTGAGGAGTTCCTCGGCATCGTCATCGAGAAGCTCGGCCCTCGCCGGGCGGGGATGCTGGAGATGAAGAATCCAGGGCAGGGGATGGTCCGCCTACTCTATAGAATTCCGGCACGCGGACTGTTTGGGTACCGCTCCGAGTTCCTTACCGACACTCGCGGGACGGGCATCATGCATCACCGGTTCCTCGAGTACGGCGCCTGGGCCGGCCCGCTGGCCGGACGTATGCGTGGCACACTCGTGTCTATGGAAGCCGGAATCATAGTCGCTTTCGCGCTTGCAAATCTGGCGGAGCGCGCTACCCTATTCGTTGCTCCCGG
>CATPBN010000205.1 GCA_955652635.1 uncultured Gemmatimonadaceae bacterium | reverse complement strand
TTCTCGGATGTCACTGCGAAGCTTGGTGTCAACTTCAAGCATGAGGAAGACACATTCTTCGACTACAACCGCGAGCCGCTGATTCCGCATCTCGTGTCGACGGAGGGGCCGGCGCTCGCAATCGGCGATGTCAATGGTGATGGCCTCGACGACATCTATGTGGGGGGCGCCAAGTGGCAGTCGGGAAGGCTTTTCGTGCAACAGCCGGACGGCACCTTCCGGGCGAGCGATCAGCCTGCGTTCGCAGCGGACAGTCTGAGCGAGGACGTCGACGCGGTCTTTTTCGACGCGAACGGCGACGGATACCAGGATCTACTGGTCGTGAGCGGGGGAAACGAGTTCTGGGGAGATGCTGACGCGCTCCGGCCACGGCTCTACCTGAACGATGGCCACGGGAATTTCCATCGGGCCAAAGACGCCTTGCCGGATATATTCGAAAATGGCTCCTGTGTGGTCGTCGGCGACTTCAACGGCGATGGATCACCCGATCTGTTTCTTGGAAGCAGGGTCGTCGCGCGGAACTATGGCGTCATTCCAAAGAGTCACCTGCTCCAGAACGACGGGCACGGACACTTCACCGATGTCACGCTGGAGAAGGGACCCCAACTCTCCGAAGCAGGTATGGTTACCTCAGCGGCGTGGACGGACTACGATCACGATGGAAAGCTGGATCTGATTGTCGCAGGGGAATGGATGCCGGTGCGCGTCTTCCATCAGGAAAATGGGAAATTCGTCGATCGAACCAAGGAAGCCGGATTGTCGGATACCAATGGCTGGTGGAATTCGGTTGCCGCGGTTGATTTGCGGAACACCGGGAGGCAGGACCTCGTGCTCGGCAATCTGGGACTCAATTCGTACCTGCGTGCGTCGCGGCAGGAACCGGCCCGGCTCTATCTCAACGACTTCTCACACAGCGGCGGACTGGAGCAGATCCTCACATTCTACAATAATGGCGTGAGCTATCCCCTGGCGGGCCGCGACGAGCTCGTGAAAGCGATCCCTTCTTTGAAGGGAAAATATCCGTCATACAAGGATTTTGGCGCGAGCCGCATCGAGGACATCTTCCCGGCGGCTGACGTCAAGTCTGCGACAGTACGCGAAGCGTACACCTTTGCCAGTGCCCTGGCTCTGAACAACGCGAATGGAACGTTCACGGTTCAGCAAATGCCGACCGAAGCCCAGTTTGCGCCGATCTACGCCTCGCTCGCGCAGGACTTCGACGGGGATGGACACGTCGATCTTCTGATCGGGGGCAATTTCTACGGTGCGATGCCTATGAACCGGTACGACGCGAGCTACGGGCTGATGCTGCGGGGCAAGGGTGATGGCCACTTTGAGCCCGTCGACATGGAGAAGAGCGGCGTCGTGATCGAAGGAGAGGTGCGACGCATCAAGGCTCTTCGCGGCGCAAATGGAGCGCGACTCGTCGCCGTCGCACGCAACAACGACAAGCTCGAGATTCTTCGCATCAAGTAAGGCTCGCTAGCCGTAGCGAACCTTGGCCGTCGCAAGCGCTCCATTGAGCACGACCATTCCGACATTGGTGACAATAACCGGCCAGGATCCGATTATCGCCCCGTACAGTATCCACAGCGTGCTCGCAGTCACAAGCAGAGCGAACATGCCGAGCGAAAGGTCGCGCGCCTGCTTGGTCTTCCACGTTCGAATCACCTGTGGAAGAAAGGACAAGACGGTGAGTGAGCCGGCGAAATAGCCGAGGTAGTGGATGTGTTCTGGCATCTTGGTTAGTCGAGGTTTTCGAAAAAGCAACTGATCGGGTGCGAGTTGTAAGTAGCGTAGCCCTAAGTTAACAGTTCACTACGTCGGGACGTTCCCGTTCAGTTGCAGTTGATCGTCACGCCGCCGGCTCGATCGCGGCGATGTTCGACCCGTCACGGATGGTGAGCCAATCTGTCCGCACCCGATCCCAATCCTGGATCAGCAGGCCTTGCTGCTCGAACACAGATCGGATCTGGCTCGCATCGTAGCCGCAGATCTCCTCGAGGATCGGAATCAGGACGCTGATCGCGTCGTCGCTGATCACCGTCCGTCGCGCGATCTGGGAGATGTGCCGGGCTTCCGACGCGGCGATCGTGAGACCCTCGCCTCGATTGACGTGGAGCATGACGTGAATATCCGAGCTGCCGTCGCCGACGTACACCACGCGATCGCTCGGGACACCAAGGCGGAAGCGCAGGTAATCCACGGCTGCGACTTTTCCGTAGCCGGCAGGCACCTGTTCGATCGTCTCGATCTCACCGGTCTCCGAGCTGAAGCCGAAGTGCGCGCCGATGATCTTGTCCGGGGGAACGAGCCCCTCGAGAGCGGAGTGCACCACCAGCCACGGCGCGGCGGAAACGACGTAGAAGTCGAAGCGGAATCCTTCGATACCCTCTTTCAGGAATTCGGCGAGCAACGCGATGTTCTTCTTGAGCCGGATGCGGTGACCGACCGCGATCAGGTCATCCCTGCGCACGCGCCGAAACTCCGGATCGTGACGGAGCAGATAGGTTAGCTCGGCTCCTTCCTGCACGAGATTGAGCCGGGCCAAATTCGCGACCTTGTCCTGAAAGCCGGTGATCCCGAGCATCTCGCTCAGTACGAGACCAGAGTCATTGAAGCTCAGCGTCTGATCAAAGTCGCTCACCAGCAGGTAATGCTTCCTCATCGATCCTCCATTTTCGGTGGTCCGCATTCGACCCTCGTCGAACGTGTCGTCACCGGTGATAAAAAACGAATCGCCCCCGCATCAAGTCGAGACACGGGGGCGAGGTCTTCGAGTAACAAATACACTTAGCCTCTTCGCCGCCGCGCGCCGCGCATCGAGCACCCGCCATTGCGACGGTTCTCGAGGATTGCGTTCTGGTTGGGATGAGCGATTGGCTTCATTGTTCGCATTGACGTTCAGTTCAGCTGCTGCATACCTACAACGAGCACTCATTTCAACGTATGGACACGCGCCGGTGAAGTCAACTTTTGGTGCGTTGTTCCGCGTATACGGTGGCTGTGCAGCGTGCGTCGAGCATTCCCATTGAAAATACGATCAAGGCGCGGAAGTGTGACGCACTCCGTTGTCACACTCGTGTCACATCTCGGATGCGCGCGTTGATGACCGGCTAAACCCGATTTCAGATACACAGGGATCGGGTCAAGTGGTAGTAGCACGAAAGGAGTAGCCCACAATTTCTGCTGACCCCCGGTTGACATCACACCGCTTTGGGTGGATAGTCGCTCACCGTACAATTCCCTCCCTTTGCGCTCGGGGTGACGAGAGGGCGCAAAATTCTCCCCCCCCGGAGGGCATTCCCTATGGTAGTAGCCCGTCCCCTTTTTCTCGTGCTGGCGGGTGCCTTGCTGTGCGCCGCGGCATCCCTCAATCCGCTTGGCGCGCAGCAGCCCACCGGCACAATCACTGGGCAGGTAATCGACAGCGCGACCCGACAGCCACTTGCTGGCGTCAACGTCGTAGTCGAAGGGACCCGGCTTGGCGCGGTCACCCGCGATGATGGCAGCTTCACCATCGTCGGCGTTCCTGCGGGAACGCACACGATTCGCGCGCGCCGGATCGGCTACGGATCGGTCCCGATAGTCGTCAGCGTGTCGGACGGCGCTACGGCGTCGGTGTCGTTCACGCTGGAGAAGCGCGCCGCAACTCTCGATCAGGTGGTGGTCGTCGGATACACTACGCAAAGGAAATCGAGCATAACGGGCTCCGTCTCCACTGTAGATGCGGCCGACGTTGAGTCGCGAAGAGTTGTCGACGTCGCACAGGCCCTACAAGGGCAAGTTGCCGGCATGACGGTTACGCAGAGTACCGGCGCGCCAGGAGAACCAATCAGCATTCGCATCCGGGGCGAAGGAACAATCGGCAACAACAGTCCCCTTTTCATAGTGGACGGAGTGCCTTCCAGAGACATCTCCTTCTTGAATCCGGCGGACGTACAGTCTTATACCGTGCTCAAGGACGCTTCCGCTGCTTCGATTTACGGCTCCCGAGCTTCTGCCGGCGTCATCGTGATCACGACGAAGCGGGGAGAAAAAGGGAAATCAAACGTAAGCCTCAACTACTACACGGGTATTCAACGGCCGACGAACTTGCCGGTAATGTTGAATGCGACTCAGTACATGAACAAGATGGAAGAAGCTTGGAACAATTCGGGATACACCGGCACGAACCCGTATACGGTGGACAAGGCCCGGACCGATTTCGCCAATACCGACTGGCTGCACGAGCTGTTCACAGGCGGGACATCCCAAAACCTGCAACTGAACGCGAGCGGTGGCAGCGACAAGGTGCAATACCTTCTGTCGGGCGGATACAGCAAGCAGGACGGCATCATCATTTACGCGAACGACCAGTTCAAGCGCTTCAACTTCAGGACGAACATCAACGCTGGCTTGACCGATCGGCTCAACGTCGGAACCAATCTT
>CATPBN010000204.1 GCA_955652635.1 uncultured Gemmatimonadaceae bacterium | reverse complement strand
TTCATCAGGCGCTCGGGCAATTTCTCCTTCGACCTGGAAGCACAGGGCGCGGTGGAAGCTGCGTCGAGCGCGCGCCGGTTTGGACCGTTGCCCGATGGATTTCCCGATGATGTGCTCCCCGTCGTATTCAGCTTTGACCCCGAATTCCTGAAATGATGAAAGCGCGCTCCGTTTGTCTGATGACGATGTTGTGCTCCATCATCCTCCCTGCGATCGCGCTGGGGCAGGACACCACGACGACGCCCGGGGTGCGGCTCGGACTGAACTACGCGGCCGGAAGCAAGCCCGGCGTGATCGTGCTCCCGGTGCGCGATGACTACGACGACGACTCGTTGCGCACGATCGTGCAGCGCGATCTCGACTACGGCGACCGGATGAACGTCATCGCCCTCGACCAGGAAACGCTCCGGGGACTCGTGCCGCCGCTCGGAGGAAAGATCAATTTTCCGCTCGTGGCAAAGTTCGGCGCGGCGCTGTTGATAAGAATGACGCAGACTACCGAGGGACTCCACGTCGCGGCGTACGATGTCGCGCGGGGTCAGCTGCTCCAGTCGGAACAGTTCCTTTTCGATCGTCGCGACAGAGATTGGCGATTTGCACTCCACGGCGTCTCCGACCAGATCGAGCAATGGGTGTTCGGCAAACGCGGAATCGCGCAGACCCGCGTCGCTTACGTCGTAGACGGCCTGCTCCGGATCATCGATGCTGACGGCGCGCGGACGCGATCCATTACCACGGGGAGCGGAGCGCTTTCGCCGGCGTGGTCGCCAACCGGAGAAGCGGTCGTGTACACCGTGCTTGGCAACTCCGGCACCCAGGTCGAGGAGCTTGACGTCCGCACCGGGCGGACGCACCGGATCAGCCAGATCCAGGCCGGCCTCAACATAACTCCGGTCTACCAACCCGGCGGAAACGCGATTCTGTACTCGCGGGGGACGGGTAACGGGACCGATCTGGTTCTCGCCAACCTCGATTCCAGCGGAGCGCGAAAGCTCACCGTGGGGAGAGGGACGGACAACACCTCACCCACCTATAGTCCAGACGGGCGTCAGATCGCCTTCGTTTCAGGCAAGTCGGGCAACCCCCAGGTTTATATTATGGATGCCGACGGCTCGAACATTCAGCTGCTGACGCCGTATACGGCGGGCAAGCGCAGCTATCGGGCGAGCCCGGACTGGTCACCCGATGGCAATGCGGTTGCCTACGAGCAGCAAAACGGGGAATTCCAGGTTTGGATGATCGATTTGCGGGACCGCATTCCGAAGCAGCTCACGAGCGAAGGAGAGAACGAGGATCCGTCCTGGGCTCCTGACGGGCGGCACCTTGTTTTCACCTCGTCTCGCTCGGGCGAAAAGCAGTTGTGGATTCTCGACGTCGAAAGCGGCCGCGCGCGGCAGCTCACGCACAACAAGGGAGCGAGACTGGCGGCCTGGTCGCCGATTCTCGCCAATCCGGAAGTGGGAAACTATTCGCAATGACTAAAGCTGCTCCTTTGCTTCTTGCACTCGTAGTAGTCGCCGCCAACGGCTGCTTTTTCGCGACCAAGCAGGACATCGACAGGCTGCAGGCGGACATCGTCGGTAATCGCGTAAGCTCGAGCGCGGCTGATTCCGTTCAGCGCGCGGAGCTTATTGAGTTGAGTCGCTCCGTCAGAACGCTGAACGACTCCATCTCCGGTCTGAGCAAAAGAGTCAATGCGATGCGCACTGCGTCGGAGAGCGAGCTGACATCGATCAAGGAAAACATCTCGCAGCTGCAGGACCTGAGTGGACAGAGCGAGCAGCGGCTGCGCGACGTGCGCGCGGCTCTGGAAGAGAAGCGGCAGCAGCAGGAGGCTTCGCCGCCGACTCCTGATACGAGCTCGACGGCCACCGCGCCGACAACGGGTCCCGGACCGCTCCAGCTTCTGCAGGCTGGACGCGATCAGCTCCTCAAGGGCGGCAACGTTGCCGCCCGGAGCGCCTTCAACGAGCTCATCACGAAGTACCCGAAGTCCGAGTACGTGCCCGAAGCAATGTTCTATACCGCGCAGGCGTACGCGGCCGAACGGAATCTGACAGCCGCTGATGCGGAGTACTCGTCACTGATCGCGAAGTATCCAACTTCACCACGTGTGCCGACCGCGATGTACAAGCGGGCGCTCCAGCTGCAAGCGGCAAAGAAGAACGCTGAAGCGAAGAAGGTGTACCAGGACATCATCAAGCGCTTTCCGCGCTCGGACGAGGCCGCACTCGCCGACGAGCGCCTCCAGTCGATGCGGTAGCACGAGGTCATCGCATGCGCGAAGCTCCTGGCCATGAGATGCCGTTCCTGGATCATCTGGAGGAGCTGCGTAGGCGTCTCTTCTGGGTTGCGGGCGCCGTCGTCATCGGCGTAATCGTGGCCTTCGCGCTCCTGTCGAGGCTGGATATCATCCGGCTCCTCGAGCGGCCAATCCTGCCTCTTCTCCACGGGCAGAAGCTGATCTACACGCACCCGGGAACCTCTTTCCACATCCTGCTCAACGCGTCGCTGGCGTTGGGAATCGTCCTGGCGTCCCCGGTCATCGTCGGGCAGTTCTGGGGCTTTCTCGCGCCGGCGCTCTACTCCCACGAAAAGCGCGTCGTGATCCCGGTTGTGGTGTCCATGGCCTCGCTCTTTCTGGCGGGAGTGTCGCTCAGCTACTTCGTCGTCCTGCCGCTGACGCTCCAGTTCCTGATGAGCATCGAGTCGACGGCGCTCACGCCGATGATCTCCGCGACCGAGTACTTCGATTTTGCGATCAGCATGTGCGTCGCGTTCGGTGTG
>CATPBN010000203.1 GCA_955652635.1 uncultured Gemmatimonadaceae bacterium | reverse complement strand
TCTACGCGAAGAGGCAGCAGCCTACGATGGTGTAGCCGTCGGAATCGCACCTTCCGCGCAGCGCGAAATTGCCGAAATGGCTCGGGGCAAAGCGAAGCGGGTAGTGGTGGCTGGCCTGGATGCGACCGCGGATCTGAAGCCAGACCGATGGGAGATCGGCCCCGACGGACTCGGCGTCATCGAGATTGGTGGCGTTACTATCAAGCCGCCTGTTCGCGGACTCCACAATTTGCGCAACGCGATGCTGGCCCTGGCCGTGGCGCGCGAATGTGGCGTGACGTATCAGGACGCCGCGGAAGGAATCGCGGCAATGCCGCAGCCGAAGATGCGGGTGGCGTGGGAACAGGTGGGTAACGTCACACTGATAAACGACGCCTACAACGCCAACCCCGGATCAACGCGCGCTGCAATCGAGTTGTTACAGGGGACTGGTACCGGACGGCAGAGGGTAATCGTCCTTGGTACGATGCGAGAGCTGGGTGCGGCATCGGAACAATGTCATGCCGACATCGCTGGTCTCGCGTTGGCTTCGGGTGCCGACATCGTCGCTGGGATCGGTGAGTTCGCTCCCGCGCTCGAGAAGCGGAAAGATCGCGAGCGCGTGATCACCGCTTCCGACGTCGAAGATCTGTGGCCGCAGCTCCAGGGACGGCTCAAGCGCGATGCTATTATTCTGCTAAAGGCGTCTCGCGGCGTTCAGCTGGAGCGCCTTGTTCCACATCTAACAACCTGGGCAACTGCATAGTGCTGAATTATCTGCTCGTTCCGTTCGTAGGATTGCCGCACTTCGGGTTTCTGCGACTGTTCCAGTGGATAACTTTTCGCGCCGCCGGCGCTGCCGTCACCGCACTCCTTCTGACATTCGTCGTTGGTCCCGGAATCATGCGACGGCTGCGGAGAATGCGGCTTCACCAGGTGATCCGCGAAGGAACGCCGGACGCGCACCAGCAAAAAGGAAGAACGCCGACGATGGGTGGACTGATCATCCTCGGCGCGACCCTCATCAGTACACTGCTCTGGGCCAAGCTCGACAACCGCTACGTGCTGCTGGCGATGGTTTCGATGGCCTGGATGGGAGCGATAGGCTTCTGGGATGATTACCTGAAGCTGAAACAGAAGCTGGCGGGAAAGAAAAACACGGGCCTCGTGGAGAAATACAAGCTCGCGGGACAGGTAACGCTTGGTTTCGCACTCGGCTACTACCTTTGGAAGCATCCACTTTCCTCGCTGCCTGGCGCGTCCACGACGCTGCCGTTCTACAAGTACATCCTGATCGTTCCACTAAGCGCCGGCCTCGGCTGGGTGTACGTGCTGTTCGTGACATTCGTGATGACCGGGACCAGCAATGCTGTCAACGTGACCGACGGGCTGGATGGTCTGGCTGCAGGTCTCACCGCGATCGCCGCGCTCACGTTCGCGTTCTACGCCTACGTCGTGGGCCGCGTCGATGCCAGCCAGTACCTCTATGTCTACTATTTGCGCGGAGCCGGCGAGCTCACCGTTTTCTGCACCGCCGTGTTGGGCGCGTGCATAGGGTTTCTCTGGTACAACACTCACCCCGCCGAAGTATTCATGGGTGACACCGGTTCACTTGCCCTTGGCGGCGCGCTCGCTTCGGTTGCGATTCTGTTGAAGTCGGAATTCCTGCTGGTGCTTGTCGGCGCAGTCTTCGTGGCGGAGATGGTGTCGGTCATTCTGCAGCGCTTCGTGTTCAAGTACCGCAAGCGACGATATGGAATCGAGTACGCGCGAGAGCATCGAGTCTTCAGGCGAGCTCCCCTCCACCACCACTTTGAAGTGAAGGGTTGGGACGAAGCGCAGGTGGTGGTGCGCTTCTGGATCATCGGCGTCCTGTTCGCGTTCATCGCTCTAAGCACGCTGAAATTGCGATGACCCCGCGCGAGCTCGTGCCGCGCGAGAGCGAGATCGCCGTCATCGGTCTCGCCCGGAGCGGCCGCGCCGTGGCTACGCTGCTGCGAAAACACGGCTACAACGTATATGCGTCCGACATCGCGTCATCGCCCGATACCGGACGATGCGCTGAAGATCTGCGCTCCCAAGGGATCGCGGTCGACGTGGGTCGACACGATCTCGAGCGCCTCGCGCGCGCAAGCCTCGTGGTCGCCAGCCCTGGCGTTCCACCGTCCGCGAGGCCACTCGCATTCTCCCGGGAGAACGGCATCCGTGTCGCCAGCGAAGTGGAGGTCGCTCTACACTTTCTCGAGGGCCGGCGAGTCATTGCAGTGACTGGAACGAACGGAAAGACGACGACAACCGCGCTGATTGCTCACCTGTTGCGTGGGCTCGATCTCGAAGCGGTCGAAGCGGGGAACATTGGAACGCCGCTCTCGGAAATTGCGATTCGCGAGCAGCAGCCGGAGTGGATCTCTCTCGAAATGTCCTCCTTTCAGCTGCACGACACGCCGAGCCTCAAGCCCGATGTCGGAGTTCTGACCAACTTGAGCCCCGATCATCTCGACCGCTACGCGACTGTCGAAGAGTATTACGCCGACAAGGCCCGCCTCTTCATCAACGCCAACGGGGATTCCCTCTGGGTGGTAAACGATGACGACGATGCCGTAGTGCGGATGGTGCGCGATGTCGCCGGCCACAAG
>CATPBN010000202.1 GCA_955652635.1 uncultured Gemmatimonadaceae bacterium | reverse complement strand
TTCGCCCAGCTCGAATCCTTGTACCGAGTCGTGAACGCCTTGGCGGTCTCTTTGAGCGCCGCCGGATCGTGGCTCGCCTTGTACTTCGACACTCCTGCCCAGTAGAGCGCCTCCGACGCCGCATCCGCGTTCGGCAGCCCGTCCACGATCTCGCGGAATCGCTTCTCCGCTTCCGCCCACTTCCCCTGCTTGAAATCCATCTGAGCGCGGCCGAGCATCAGTTGCCCGAGAAAATCATCGAGTGGCAGAAATCCTTCCGTCCGCCACTGCTCTTCGCCATTTGGGTCGAGCTCGAGCACGGTCGGCGTCCAGTGCGCGTTGTACTTCTCGCCGTAGCGCTGGAAAGCATCCGCATCGTCTTTCACGTGCACCCGCGCAGGCAGAAAGCTCTCATTCACGAAGCGGACGACGCGCTCGTCCGGCCACACCTCGGCATCCAGCCGAGCACAGCCACCTCACATCGGCGCGGCGCTGAAATCCAGGAGGACTGGCTTGTTCTGTTTCTTCGCTTCCTTGAGGACGTTGTCTACGTCGTGGCGGAACTTGATTTCCATGGCGGCACTCGTGACTGGTGATCTCCGTAATGAGTGCAGGCGACATGCCGTGCGGCTAAATTCTGCCACAGGCCTCAGAGACAGCGGATGGAATATTCGACAACCGAGCACCAATCCGAGCTAACGCTGAATGCGCGCGCCCTAGCCCCCTGATTTCACGGTTCTGGGTGAGCTCGGTCGAGGCGGAATGGGTATTGTCTACCTCGCAATCGATGTGAATCTCGACCGTGAAGTCGCCGTCAAAGTGCTCCCGGCGCACTTGACGGAGCCCTCGGGGGTGCGCGATCGATTCCTGCGCGAAGCTCGGACCGCGGCCAAAACTCCGCATCCGAACATCGTGCCCGTATACCGGGCCGACGAGAAGGACGGCGTCGTCTTCTTTGTGATGCGGCACGTCGACGGAGAGTCTCTGGCCGAGCGACTGGCTTCGGGCGGACCGCTAGCGCCGCTAGAGGCAGCGCGCCTTCTGCAACAGGTCGCGCTCGCCCTCGATTACGCTCACACGAGAGGAGTGATTCACCGCGACATCAAGCCGGAGAACATTCTCCTCGAGCGTGGAAGCGATTCCGCGCTCGTGACCGACTTCGGCATTGCGCGCCTGATGGAAGCGGCGCCCGCGACGGCTACCGGCCAGGTTCTTGGCACCGTGCACTACATGAGCCCGGAGCACGTGCTGGGAGAGCACATCGACGGACGGAGCGATGTGTATTCGCTCGGCGTGGTGGCCTTCAAGACGGTGACCGGTCGTCTCCCCTTCGACGCAAAGTCGGCGACGGCGGTGCTCGTCGAGCACGTGACGAAGGACGCGCCCAAGGTGCGGACCATCGGACCGGGCGTGCCCGAGACGCTAGCCACGATAATCGATCGCTGTCTCGCAAAGGATCCTGCGGCGCGCTACCAAACGGCGGGCGAGATGGCTAGCGCGCTCGATGAGGCGACGCGTTCAATCCCCAGATCGACCACTACCGTGGTGCCGACCCAGTCGAAGGAGCCCGGAATCATCTCAGAGCGCGAGGCCAAGGCGCTGTGGTCGCGCGCAGCGGAGCTCCAGTCGGAGACCGGAGTGCAGACGAGCCTGCGGAGTCTGCCACCCTCGCTCGGTGCTCCGACCGTCCAGGCTAGGCGCACCCTCACCAGCGGCTACCGGCTCAGCGATGTTCGCGAGGCAGCGGTCGAAGTCGGCATTCCCGAGCGCTATGTGGCACGGGCTCAGTCTGAGCTCGGATTGAGCCGGGATGACTCAGGAGATCGCTCGTCGCGCGCGCCGACTCGAGCGACAGGAGCGGCGAAGTCCGTTCCTGTCCGCACGGTGGAGCACAACCACTTGATCGGCGCGCCGCTGGGCATCATCCGCGAAATAGAAGTCCCCGTAGAGGTGCGCGCACAGGATTTCGAGGTACTCGCCCTCATGATCCAGCGCGCGGTTGGTGACCCTGGACACGTCAGCGCTCTTGGCAGGAGCCTGCATTGGAGCGCGGCCCAGCAACAGCGGCGACTGCAGATCAGCATCGTGCCACGGAACGGCCGGACGATCATCCGCGCGGATGAGCGCCTTCAGCCTCTGGTCGGCGGACTCTTTGGTGGAATAGTCGGCGGCGTTGGTGGAGGCGTGGGAGGGGGCGCCGCACTACCTCTCGGAATCGCGCTAATGCACTCGGCCGCGGCGGGTTTCGGCGTCTTCGGCGCTACCGTCGTTGGCGCGTACGTTCTGGCCCGTACGCTATATGTGTCGATCCGCGGAAAGCGAGAACGAGACCTCTCGAATCTGCTCGACGAATTGGCCGAGCACATCACGCGCACCGAAGCCTGATCTCAGCGGAGCGGTTCCCGCTCCAGCGCAGCTCGATCCCAGTTCCCGAGATCAGCCGCGGCCTCGTAGGTGCTCTGAAGGAATTCCCTTAAATCGCGCTCGGGCATCGCGGACGTGCGAACGCTCTCGTACGGCAGAATCCACTCGTGCATCGCGGGGTGATAGTAGGCAGTCGCCGGTTTGATAGGGGCAACGTCGCAGCCCGCCGGTTCCGGATAGGCGTACGCGTAGAACGCGGGCTCGGCCACCGACGATCCGACGGTTCCCGGCCACCAGCCGGCGCTGATGCATTCGTGCGAGTACGCCTCACGCGTAACGTAGTCCGCGAGGTTCGGAATCCCACCTGGATGCGGCGGAGCTCGACGCCCCGAGAAACGCGTGCACGAAATGTCGAATCCGCCCCACCAGAAGTGGGACGGACTCGATTTGCCGAGGAACCTTCCGCGAAACTCCTTGAGCGCGCGATCAGCGTGCACCAGAACCTGCCAGCACCGCTGGACAGCATCACCATCGTACGACGCGTGCACCCGGTCATCAGGAAACGGCATTGTGTCGGACATTTCCGACGGGATCGGTCTAACCCTGACATCGATGCCAAGCGAGCGCAGGACCGACATGTAGTCGGCGTAGAAGTCAGCAACGGTACGCGGCACCAGCGGGACGACGCCTGTTTCGCCCTCGTTTGTTCGAATCAGCAGAGTGTGATCGATGAAATCGAAATCAGCCTCGAACGCCGCGGTGCCGTTCGGGATCGGCGAGGTCGTCAGCCCGCGAGCTGTTACGTAGAGTGCGACGTGCCACCAATGATTTTGCATCGGCGAGAGCGCCAGCCGCGTTTTGCCGACGATCTGCGTCCACCGGTGGAGCGTCGTCTGCGTGGCCGACCAGTCGTCGAGGTACAGTCGCGGCCAAGCCTCTGTTTTCCGTTCCGATGCTGTCTCGATCACACCTAATATTCTAAGGTCTACGCCAGATATACAGTAGTTGGAGGCACGACTATGGCAGGTGAATGCGCTCTCATCGCCAGATTCCCGACTCAGGAGTTCACTCCATGCCCGCCAAACTCCCCACACGTCAGTTCGGTACCACCGACATCAACATCACCCGCGTCGGATTCGGCTCGTGGGCGACCGGCGGTGGCGGCTGGGCATTCGGTTGGGGACCTCAGGACGATGACCAGTCGATCGCCGCCATGAATCGTGCGATGGACCTCGGAGTCAACTGGATCGACACGGCCGCGATTTACGGTCTCGGCCACTCCGAGGAAGTCGTGGGTCGACTGTTAAAGCAGCGCAAAGGCGCGGATCGCCCGTACATATTCACCAAGTGCGGGCTGGTGTGGGACCCGAAAGAGCCCATGAAAGACGCGCGTCGCATCCTGAGCCCTGCATCCATCCGCCGGGAGTGCGAGGCATCACTCAACCGACTCGGCGTCGAACGTATCGACCTGTATCAGTTCCATTGGCCGGACGAGGAGACGGGGACTCCGCCCGAAGAATCCTGGCGGATGATGGTCCAGCTCCAAGAAGAGGGAAAAGTGCGCGCGATCGGCGTCTCCAACTTCGACGTCTCGCTGCTGAGGAAGATCGAAGCTATTCAGCACGTCGACTCGCTTCAACCGCCGTTCTCACTGATAAGGCGTAATTCGGCCGCGGCGGAAATCCCATGGTGCCGAGCCAATCGCACGGGCGTGATAGTCTACAGTCCGATGCAGGCGGGGATTCTCACCGAGTCGTTCTCCGCCGAGCGGGCGAAAAAGATGGCACCGGACGACTGGCGTTCGCGCTCGGCGAACTTCCAGACGCCGAACGTCGAGCGAAACATCGCCCTCAGAGATGCGCTGATCCCGATTGCGCGTCGCCACAACACGACCGTATCGTCGGTCGCGATCGCGTGGACGCTGGCATGGCCGGGCGTCACAGGCGCGATCGTCGGCGCGAGATCGGCGGAGCAGGTGGACGGCTGGATCGGCGCTGCCACGCTGATGCTGGCGGCGGAGGATCTCGACGACATCGCGCTCGCGGTTCAGAGGACGGGCGCGGGCAGCGGCCCCACTCGACCGGCGTCGGCGAGAAATGTCCGTGAGGAATCGGGCGCGTCACTCGAAGCGCGGTAGCTTGCGCGCTCATAACAAAACGGTCAGAAACAGCCAAAAATCCGTTGGCAAGAAATTCGCAGCGTGAAAAGAATCCTTCACGCTGCGCGAACAGGGTGACACACCGACAATTCAAGGATCAGCAAGGCAGGACGTGGGACGTGTGGCAAGTCCATCCCGCGGCGGCTGAACGCAGGTTTTCAGAGCGCAGAGTGCGAGAGGAAGAGCGGCTGGACGCGGCCGAGAGACGCAGCGGTCTCGAGAGGAGAGAAGGAAGACTGTCGCGCACGCCCGTGGCCGCCGAGTTCGCCTACGGGTGGCTTTGCTTCGAGACGTCAGGGGAGAAGCGGCGGCTGGCTCCCGTTCCCGAAGGCTGGGACCGTGCCGACGACGAGACCATCGAGCAGTGGTGCTGCGTCGC
>CATPBN010000201.1 GCA_955652635.1 uncultured Gemmatimonadaceae bacterium | reverse complement strand
GCCGGTGATGTAGGCTTCAGTGCGGGGATCCTTTGGAGCAGTGAAGAGAGCGTTCGTAGCCGCGAGCTCGATCAGCTCGCCCGCGAGCAGAAACGCCACTCGATCGGAGACTCTCGCCGCCTGCTGCATGTTGTGAGTGACGATGACGACAGTCACGGTCTCGCGCAGGTGGTACACGAGCTCCTCAACCTTCTGCGTGCTGAGGGGATCGAGCGATGCGGTTGGCTCGTCCAGGAGTATGACCCGCGGCCGCGTCGCGAGAGCTCGCGCGATACAGAGTCGCTGTTGTTGACCGCCGGAAAGCGTCATCGCACTCTCGTTGAGACGATCCTTCACCTCTTCCCAGAGTCCGGCGCGATGGAGGGCTTCTTCCACGATCTCATCCACGTTCTCCTGAGCCAAACGAGACTTGGGGTCCGCTCGCAAACCTGCCGCGACGTTGGAGCGGATGGACATTGTAGGAAAGGGAGTCGGACGCTGGAACACCATGCCGACGTGACGGCGCACTGCGGTTGCACTCGTTCCATCGCCATAAATAGCGCTGCCGAGAATCTCTACTTGACCGTCAACGCGGGTGTTCGGCCCGGTCTCGTGCATCCTGTTGATGCAGCGCAGGAGGGTTGACTTCCCGCAACCCGAGGGTCCGATGATCGCCGTGACTGCCTGCTGCGGGACGATCATCGAAATATCTTTGATCGCCGGAACATCACCGAAAAATGCCCAAAGATGGCTCGTGATTATGCACGGCTTCTCAGGCGCTGCGACTTCGCGCGCTTCCGGCGCCGGAACTCGCGGAGTAACGACGCGTGGAATCATGCGCGGCGCCTTCGAGACTTCAATCGACTGGAGCACCGAATTTTGACCTGGTGACGAGACGAGCTGCGAGACTGATCACCAGCACGATCGAGATAAGTACCAGCGCGCCTGCCCAAGCTTGTGCGTGCCATTCGTCGTAGGCGCTGATCGCGTAGGTAAAGATCTGGAGTGGGAGCGCTGCAATTGCCTCTCGCAGCGATGTGGACCAAAACTGATTCCCGAATGCGGTGAAGAGAAGGGGAGCCGTTTCGCCTGCAATCCTTGCCACAGCAACCAGGGCGCCCGTCGCAATTCCGGCGAGCGCCGTGCGCACGACAACGGAAAGGGATGTCCGCCATCGCGGATATCCAAGCGCCAACGCGGCTTCTCGCAACGAAACCGGGACGACCCTGAGCATCTCCTCCGTGGTACGAGTTACCAGCGGAATCATCATGGCTCCCAACGCGGCCCCGCCGGCGAGCGCGGAGAAATGGCCGACGCCACGGCGCACCATGATTTCCCAGGCGAAGATTCCCATCACGATCGAGGGAAGGCCGTTCAAGACATCCGACAGAAACCGAACTGACTGGGCGAGCGGCCTCGAGCGCTTCTCGGAAAGATAGATGCCTGCTCCAATACCGATCGGGAGGCCGATTGCGCACGCAATACCTATCAGGATGAGTGTGCCCACGATCGCGTTCGCCATGCCTCCGCCCACCTCGCCGACCGGCTTCGGCATGTTGGTGAAGAACGATAGAGAGAGCGAGGCCGCGCCCTTTTTCAGCAAGTGGAAGAGGATGAGAACGAGCGGAAGTGTGGCAAGTACCGCGGCCAGGTAAGTCAGTCCGATCATCGCGCCGCTTACCCAGTGGCGAGCGAGCCGCGTTTTCATACCGCGCGATCCCTCGAGACCTGCCACACCAGCCAGCGTGCGATCGCGTTGATGACCAGCGTGATGACGAAGAGTATTGCCCCCACCGCCAACAACGCCGAGAGGTGGAGATCGCTCGTCGCCTCGCTGAACTCGTTTGCGATTAGCGACGCCATTGTATATCCGGGAGCGAAAAGTGATGCCGAGATCTCCGGGCGATTCCCGATCACCATCGTAACCGCCATCGTTTCGCCCAGGGCGCGACCGAGGCCGAGCATGATTCCTCCGATGATGCCGGACTTGGCGTACGGGATCACGGCATCGCGAATCATTTCCCAACGTGTGGCGCCGAGCGCGAGCGCGGCTTCTCGCTGTGATCTCGGCACCGCCATCAGCACCTCGCGCGATACGGCTGATATATAGGGCAACGCCATGATCGCGAGGATTATTCCCGCGGCGAGCATGCTCGGGCCGTACGCGGGGCCGGAGAAGAACGGCGTCGCGCCGAGGTGCAGCCTGTCGCGCAGGAAAGGCATCACTTGCTCGCGAAGCAGCGGCACCAGCACGAAGATCCCCCATAGACCGTAGACCACGCTCGGCACGGCGGCGAGAAGATCCACCAGGAAGCCAATCGGCTGCCGCAGCCACGTCGGAGAAAACTCGGAGAGAAAAATGGCGACGCCGATCGCGAGAGGCGTTGCGATGATGAGGGCGAGAGCGGACGAAACGAGCGTGCCGAAGATGGCGGGCGCGGCACCGAACCTTCCGGCTCTAACGTCCCACTCACTCGACGTGACGATCGACAGCCCAAGTTTTGAGAAAGCAGGCCAGGCGCCGGCAAAGATTGCGATCGCGATTGCTATCACCAGCGCGGGAACCACCAGCGCGCAGGCGGTCGTGACTATCTCATAAATCCTGTCTCCGATCGCCGTCTCGTGAACTTTGAGACGGCGCCGGTCCGACGCTAAAGCTGGCGCCGGGACTGCTGTCACTTCGCACCGGCGAAATCGATGGTGGCCACCTTCGCTCTCACGCCGGGGATCATTTCAGACGGCAGGGGCGCATAGTCAAGGGAAGGCGACTCGGCTTCGCCCTTCGTCAACGCCCAAGTGAGGAAATCGACGAGCTTCTTGCCCTTCATGGAATCGCTCTGGTGCTGGTAGACGAGGATCCACGTAAACGAGGAAATTGGATAAGCGTCCGGTCCCGGCGCATCGACGACGGAGATGCGAAAATCCGTGGTAGTGGGAAGACCCTTGGTTACTCCCGCTGCCGCCGCCGTGACCGCCGGAACGGTCGCGACGACGAACTTGCCCGCCTTGTTTTTCACAGCCCCAATTGGGAGAGCGTTTTGCTTGGCGTAAGCGAGCTCTACGTACCCGATCGCGCCCGGTGTCTGCTTCACCTGTCCTGCGACGCCTTCGTTACCCTTGGCGCCAAGGCCGACCGGCCAGTTCACTTCCTTCGCCTTTCCGTTCGCCTTCCACGAAGGAGCGGCCGTATTCAAATAGTCTGTGAAGATGTATGTCGTGCCGCTGCCGTCTGACCGGTGAACGACGAGAATATCGGAGCTCG
>CATPBN010000200.1 GCA_955652635.1 uncultured Gemmatimonadaceae bacterium | reverse complement strand
TTCTGGCGCGTGGACATCGAGTGGCGCGCGAAGTATGGGCTCGGGTCTCTTACAAAGAAGAGGAGCTTGGCATACAGCGCATCGATATGACCGTGGATGAGAAGGTCGTAATAGAAATCAAGGCAAGCTCCAAACTGCCCGAGTACGCCGCTCGTCAACTGTTCAACTACCTTCGTGCGACCAATTTGGAGGTCGGCATTCTCTTACATCTTGGCCCCAAGGCAAGTTTCCACCGAGAGATTTGTCGCAACACACGACTGAATCCGCCAAATCCGTCTAATCCGCCGGATCCGAATAACCCTCAATCCTAGATGCGTCCGGAGCGCAGCCTTGCTGACGGAACCCGTGTGATCCAGTTTTTCTCGGACTCAGGAGCCCAACCCGACGAGGAGGTGCGGAATGAGTAAGACACGCCGGACGCGACTCGCTATCGCACTGGGAGTGATCGCGCTTGGAGCGTGCGCGCCCGCGACCGTCAATCAAGCGACGGATGCGCAAACGATTCGGAACCTCGGCAACGACTGGCAACGCGCCATCGCAGCTCGGGACGTAGACAAAATCGTCGCCCTCCACGCGCCGGACGCGATATCGATGGCGTCCAACTCTCAGGCCGCAACAGGATCCACGGCAATTCGAGCCCTGTACGCGGGACTCGTCAATCTTCCCGGATTGTCTCTCGCCTGGGTGCCAACGAGGATCGACGTCGTCAGTCCCGCCGTGGCCAACGAGTACGGGACGTACACCATGGCGTTCGACGGTCCACAGGGCAGGGTCAACGATCACGGCAACTACGCAACTGTCTGGCACAAGATCGACGGACAATGGCGAGTCGCCACTGATGCCACCGTGAGCGCGACGCCATTTCCGACGACGGTGGCAAGCACACCGTCAGCTGACACGCCCGACTTGCAATTCGCACCAGCGGCCGGAATCGCCTGGACTGACTTCTCCTCGCCGGGTTTCGCTCCCGGAGTAAAGATCGCCGTACTTCACGGCAATCCGGCGGCGAAAGGCGATTACACATTGCGACTGCGCTTCCCCGCTGAATACAAGTTCCCTGTTCACTGGCATCCGGGCGGGGAGCATATCACGGTCCTGTGGGGCACGTTCATGCTCGGCATGGGAAGTACTGAAGACTGGACGACGGTTCGCACTTACGAGCCCGGGGATTTTCTCTACATACCAGCGCGTCATGCGCACTTTGGTGGCGCGGGAAGAAGTATCACGGTGGTGCAGCTGCACGGGGAAGGTCCGTTCCAGCTTTTCCTGGGTAGCCCCAAGTAAGTAGCGAGGC
This sequence comes from uncultured Gemmatimonadaceae bacterium, assembly GCA_955652635.1. Taxonomy (GTDB): domain Bacteria; phylum Gemmatimonadota; class Gemmatimonadetes; order Gemmatimonadales; family Gemmatimonadaceae; genus UBA4720. The sequence continues at coordinate 6,514 of CATPBN010000200.1, read as the reverse complement.
TGGCGCCATGCAAACCGATCGGCGCATTCATTCGATCGATGTCGCGCGCGGCATGGCAATGGTGCTCATGGCCATCGATCACGTACGCGTCTACGCCGGCGTGCCGGCGGGCGGCCCGAAGCCCGGCGTCTTCTTCACGCGGTGGATCACGAATTTCGTCGCGCCCGCGTTTGCGTTTCTTTCGGGCACATCCGCTTATCTTCTCGGACAACGACTCGGCAATCGCAGGGCGCTCTCGCGATACCTGGCCACGCGCGGACTCGTGTTGGTGCTGCTCGAGCTCACCGTCATCCGCATCGCTTGGACCTTCAACTTCGACTTCGGCCATTACCTCCTCGCCGGCGTCATCTGGATGCTCGGCTGGTGCATGGTGTTGCTCGCCGCGATCATCTGGCTGCCGATACCGGCCATCGGAGCGTTTGGCGTAGCGGTGATCGCGCTCCACAACCTGCTGGATTTCATGTCGGATGCAACGCGCACTGCGCTCGAGCAAAGCTCGCTCAGCTGGCTGTGGCAGATCCTCTATTTCGGTGGGCCGATACACCTCGGACAGAACGGCCCGACGCTCATGGTGCTCTACTCGATAGTACCGTGGATCGGCGTGATGGCAGCCGGGTACGCGTTCGGCGCGGTGATCACGATGGAGCCCAAGCGGCGCGACAGGATTTGCGTTGTGCTCGGTTCGTCAGCGATCGTGCTGTTTCTTCTGCTCAGGGCGACCGACGTCTACGGCAATCCGTGGCCCTGGCACGTGACCGAGCCCACACAGATGCCGACGCTCTTTCGCTTCATAAATACAAACAAGTATCCCGCGTCGCTCCAGTTTCTGCTGATGACGCTCGGCCCGACCATTCTCCTGCTGCCGCTCGCTGAGCGAGCGCGCGGCAAGATCGGAGAAATCTTTGCGACGTTCGGTCGAGTGCCGATGTTCTACTATCTGATCCACATTCCGACGATCCACCTGGCGGCAGTGATCGTCTCACTCGTGCGCGAAGGCCGGGTTAATCCGTGGCTGTTCGCGAATCATCCGATGATGAACCCGCCGCCGCCCGAAGGCTACACGTGGAGGCTCTCGCTCCTCTACGCGGTGTTCATCGTCGTGGTGGCGGTGCTCTACGTCCCGTGCCGTTGGTACGCACAGAGAAAAGCCACGGCTACGGCAAGGTGGATGCGCTACATCTGAGACTGCGCTTTCCCCACCCACTGACATTGCTGGTCGGATTTATCGGGCTCGCGGCAGTGATGAGCTACGTGCTCCCAGCCGGACAATTCGACCGGCGCGACGATCCCGTCACCGGGCGCAAGGTTGTGGTGGCGGGAACCTACCACGCAGTCCCGCAGTCTCCCGTCACTCCGTTTCAAGCGGTTGTCGCAATTCCAAAGGGACTCGCGGCCGCAGGGCCGGTGATCTTCCTCGTTTTTCTGATCGGCGGCGCGTTCGGCGTGGTGGATCAGACGGGAGCGCTGCGAAGGGGAGTCGAATGGATGGTCCAGCGTCTACGCGATCGCGAGCTGCTGGTGATTCCAATCGTTTGTCTGGCGTTCGGAACCGCCGGCGCGCTGGACAACATGCACGAAGAGATCATTCCGCTCGTGCCGGTGCTGCTCCTTCTCACGGCGCGATTGGGATTTGATCCGCTCGTTGCGGCAGCGATGAGTGTGGGCGCGGCCGGTGTGGGCTCCGCGTTCAGCCCGATAAATCCGTTTCAGGTAGGAATCGCGCAGAAGCTCGCGGGACTACCGCTGCTCTCGGCGTCGGGATTCAGGCTGGTGTTTCTCGCGCTGGCGCTGGCGCTCTGGATTGCGGCGACGAGCCGATACGCGCGGGCGACTCGAACCGCCCGGCCGGGGCACACCAACGAGGAGGACAATCCGCTAGACATCCGGGACGGTCTCGTGCTCATCACCATCCTCATCACGTTCGCGATTTTCATCGTCGGCGTGATGAAGTACGGGTGGGACTTCGATCAAATGTCCGCGCTCTTCTTCATCATGGGTATCGTCGTCGGACAAATCGGTGGGCTCGGTATCGGCCGAACAGCGGAGGCATTCATCGAAGGGTTTCGATCGATGGCGTTCGCTGCGATGTTGATCGGGTTCGCGCGAGCCATCTTCGTGGTGGCGGAGCAAGGACACATTATCGACACGATTGTGAATGGCCTGTTCGCCCCACTCTCGCATTTTCCACTCGGGGTCGCGGCCGCGGGGATGATGGTCGCCCAATTTCTCGTGCACTTCCCTGTGCCGAGCGTGACTGGGCACGCGGTGCTGACGCTCCCAGTGCTGGTTCCGTTGTCGGATCTGCTTGGGCTGTCTCGACAAGTCACCGTGCTGGCTTACCAGTACGGCGGGGGGTTGTGTGATCTCGTTACACCCACCAGTGGCGGGCTGATGGCGATTCTTGCGGCGTCGAAGGTTCCATACGGAAAATGGATTCGGTTTATCGCGCCCGTCTACGCCGGACTATTTCTGCTGGGGCTCGTCGCGGTGGGGACAGCGATTGTCATCCGGCTCTTGTGACACGGGTGCTCCGGATAATCCGTTTCAGTTCCGGAGCATCCTAGTTTCAGATCAGGAGCATCCCTATTTCGCGAGTTCTGCGGTGGCGATCGCCCCGTTCATCTCCGGGATGATTGTCGACATCTTCACCGCCTTGCGCGAAGACTTGTCCACCCACAGCGTCGTCGTCTGTCCGGTCGCGCCATCTGCTGGCGCGATCTCGACCTTCCAGGCGTCGAAGGTGCCCGCGGGCACCGTCACCTTCTCGCTGCCTGTGACCTTGAGCTGACGCATCTGCACCTTCTGCGACATCAGATCAAAGTTCCGGAAAGTCGTGTTGTACCCCTCGGCCAACGGCAGCGCTGCGACTACATCGTTCGCTCCGGGGCCGTCGGCGAAGAGAGCGCCACCAACATCAGCGGCAATCGGTCTCTCCTGGCCGTTCATCGTCATCTTGCCCTTCGCCTTGTTGTCGGCGAACGCGACGTCGATCACGGCCGGGCCCTGGTGAATCAAGCGCTTCCTGAGCTGCAGCGTCCCCTTGTCGATGGTCGCTTCATCCTGGATCGTCCCCATCGGCAGCACCGATGTCTCGGTCACGACCCACGCGCCGCTCGAATCCTTGACGGTACGCGTAAGATCCATCGGAATCGTCTGACCACCGGCTTCGATGCGCGCCTTGTAGGTGGCGGTTCCCGGAGTGAGCTCCGCCGCGGGCTTGGGCGCAGTCGTGGTGACTTCCACTTTCCTCGACAGCTTGACGGTCTTGGGATCCACCGTCAGCACAGCCATCCGTTCGGCAATCGCCGGAGTCATTCCCTCCTGATACCGACCGCCCAGATGCTTCGCCAGGAATTTCTCGGCCGTCGTATACAGCACGAGGTTGTTGATCGGGCGAGCGAAGCCGTGACCTTCGTCGGGCGCGAGGATGTACTCCACTGGGAACCCACGATCCCGCAGCGCGATGACGAGCTGCTCACTCTCGGCTCTGTTCACTCTGGGATCGTTGGCGCCCTGAACAACAAGCAGCGGCGCCTTTATCTTGTTCGCGGAATTGAGCGGCGACTGTCTCTCGAGCTGCGCGCGTCCTGCCGCGGTCGTCGGATTTCCCATCCGCTCGTGGAAGATGATTCTCGCAGCTTCCCAATACGGCGGAATGGAGTTGAGCAAAGTGATTAGGTTGGACGGGCCTACTATAGATACGCCTGCCGCGTACAAGTCCGGTGTGAAAGCAAGTCCGGCGAGCGTGGCGTATCCGCCATACGAGCCGCCCATGATGCCGACGCGCTTGGGATCGACTGTGCCCTGCGCGATCAGATACTTGACGCCGTTGGTGAGGTCGTCCTGCATCTTCTGTCCCCACTCGTTGTTGCCGGCGTTCAGGAATTTCTTGCCGTAACCGGTAGAGGATCTGAAGTTCGGCTGAAGGACGGCATAGCCGCGGTTGGCGAGGAATTGCGCGATGGGATTGTAGCCCCAGCCGTCGCGAGCCCACGGTCCACCGTGAGGAAACACGACGAGCGGAAGATTTTTCGGCGCAACGCCAACGGGAAGCGTGAGGTACGCCGGGATGGCGAGGCCGTCTGTCGACGGGTAGCTGATTGGCTTGCTCGACGCCAACGATTCGCGCGGAAGCTTGTCGAACACTCGATACTGAAACGCGAGCTTCTTGGTGTTGCGATCGAACAGATACCGCTCGCCCGGTTCCTTGTCGCTGTTAGCTACTACCATCCACAAGCGTTCGTCGTTGGTGGAACCGCCCGGAGTAACCTCTTTCCCGGGAAGCTTGCTCTTGATGAGGTTGTAGTCCTTCTCCCAGTCCTTGTTCTTCCAGTAGATGCGCGTGCGGTCGTCCTGATACGACGTCGCGACCAGCTCGTTGGTGCGGTCAGAGAATTCAGCGCCACCGAAGTCGACACGATTCAGCGGATCCGATTCGACAACCTGTTCTGACTTGATAGCGGGATCGAAGAGAACGAGGCGCGTCAGGTCCGTATTGCCCTTGTTCGTCTCCATGTAAACCTTGCTGTTGTCCTTATTGAAGCGATCCGTGCCGCAGCTCTCGAAGACATTGCAGGAATAGACAAGGGTGAAGCCGGTCGGATCGACACGGAGGATCTCGGTGTCGCCATTGTCGCTCGTCCGCTCGGCGAGGCGAAGAGTTCCTGCATTGTCGAAAACCCAACCCGAGATCCGCTCGGTGTTCTGGCGAAGCAGCGTCTTCTCGCCCGTGGAGATGCGGACGCGATAGAGATCGTGCCACGCCTTGTCGCGATCGTTGAGCCCGACGTACATGATGTCGGGATCGTTCTTCGGAACCGAGTAGATGAGCGCGCGAACGCCTTTGGCGGCGGGGAGTTTGCGCGGCGCGGGAACGTCCTGACCGCCTGCCACCGGAGCTGCCGGATCTACCGCGTAGACATTGAAGTTCTCGTCGCCGAGCTGGTCCTGGGCGAAGAGGACGTACTTGCTATCTCTGCTCCAGAAATACTGGGTGACCGGACGCTTGGTATCGTTGGTGATCAGCTTGGCTGCCGAGTAGGGATCTTCAGTGCGCTTGACCCAGACGTTGCGCGTGTCCTTGTACGGCTTGAGGAAGGAGACGTACCGTCCGTCGGGAGATATCTGGGCGCCCGAGATTTCGGGATTGCCGAAGAACAGCTCGCGATCGATGAGCGGTGGGAGCTTCCCGCTCTGCGCCGCGATCGTCTGGGGAGCGGTGAATGCAATCGTGAGCGCGAGCGCCCAGCGACGACCGATCAAGGTTGTAGTCATGTGCGTTTCAAGTCCTCGTTTGCTGATTGGTGTTCGGGAGGGGGGACAAAGATAGGGACAAGTGTCCGAGAAAGCTCGTTATTTGTTCCTACGGAAGGCGCCAGATGTCGAAAACACCCGTCGTGCGGTGCTGATTGGCATTGCCCTCCGGAAGCGCGATCCGTCCGTCGACGACGATCGGGCTATTCCAGTGGCCGCTACCCGCATTCAATGTTGCGACTTGCTGTCCGGTTTCCGGAACGTAGACGCGGAGTGAGCCACCGAGGTCGAACACGTAAAGGAGTCCGCCGGCAACCACGGGGCTCGTTCCCCCATTTCCATTGTGCCAGAGCTGACGCAGGCGACCAGCGGCGAAGGTCCAGGCAGCCGTCCCGCCGTTGTCCGCTGCGAAGAGCCAGGTCGTCCCTCGGACGTGAAGGACCGTGGGCGCCGTGAACAGGTCCGTACCCGAAGGTGTCTTCACGACTTGCAGCTCCCCACCGCGCCGGGGCGTCGAGCTGCGCGTGCGACCAAACTCAACCAGACGCATCGAGCCATCCTTACCGCCCTGCACGATGTAACCCCCGCCGAGAAGAGCGGGCGAGCTCGAGCCGAGGTCCGCGTCGCGCGCGCTAAGCTCTTCGGTGTTCGTCGGCGTGTAGTTGTCGAGCATCTTCGTCGCACTCGAATCGAGCGCGATCGCTGCATCTCCCCAATTCGTGCGGCCATCCCACAGACCGTTGCCGGTGGCGACGAAAATGTCTCCGGTCGTCGAATCGATCACTGCGCCAGCCCTGCCCCAGATTGCATTTCCGCTCTCGTCGCACGATTTGGGATCCATCAGCTCGCGCCTGTCGCTGCAGAGCGAGTTCCAAACGTGGGTGAGGCGGCCGCTCGCCGCGTCAAGGATTGCAACGTGTCCCTGATACGGTGGCGCGTCACCGATGTAGCCGCCGGTCGTCGCGATCACACGACCGCGATCGTAGTTCAGGGCAGACGCGATCTTTTCCCGCTCAGGGAGCGTGGTGATCGCCGTGCTCCACACCGTGTGCCCGTCCGCGACGGCGAGCTTCTGGACATGACCGTCTGGAGAAGCGGCGTAGATGAATTCACGGTTCGGATCCGCAACTGGCGTCGAATTGGTGATTCGACGTGATCCCGACCACGTGTCGTACCCACTCGGCGTGAAACTCCAGAGGATGCTTCCGCTGTCGGCGTCGATCGCCAGCGTCTTTCCGTAAGTGGTCGTGACAAAGAAAAC
>CATPBN010000199.1 GCA_955652635.1 uncultured Gemmatimonadaceae bacterium | reverse complement strand
GATGTTCCAGCGACGTCCGAGGTAAGTATCGAGCCAATCCAGGAATACTGCCGCTGGTCCCACGTATGGTTGAAATCGATTCCGCCCGCTTCAGCTCGGCGGCGAAGTCTGTCGGCGATCACCGTGTCGTTGAGCTGGCGAAGCGTTGACGTGAAGGCTCCGCCGATAGTCGTAGCTCCCTGATTCAGATCTCTCTTTACCCGCCCGACGAAGTAGTTAGTGAGCGGTTCGACCTCCTGCTTCTGCTCGGACGCACCACCGGCGGGCATGTACCGCGCTGTCTCACGATTTGTCAGCGCATCGAGGACTCCCAACGTGTAACCACCGCTCGTCCGTCCCGTAATCTTGGCGGCGCCGAGAATGGTCGTGTTATCCGGTGTATCGGCGAAATCCGCGACGTTGCCGACATAGGGATTGAGCTGCGGGGGACGTCCGATGCGGCGGGAGTAGAAGATGTCGAGGCTCGATGTGTTACTGCAGAAATTGCAACTGAAATTGCCAAAATCGAACGCACTGCTGCCGGCTACGAAAAAAGGGCGCTTCTCCGAGTAGTAAGTCTCATACGCGGACAAATTGATAGTTGCCGGATCTACTTCCACTTGTCCGAAATCGGGGTTCACCGTTGCATCGAGAGCGAGGCTTGACGTCAGCAGATATTTCATGTCGGCGCCGGCGCTCATGCGTCCGTAACTGCTCTTGTGGTACGGATCGGTCGGCACCGCGTACTTGTATTGCCTCCGCGATTCCGCGTAGGGGAGGATCTCGAGCTGATGTGGCTGTGGCTGGATTACAAGCCCGCCGAGCGATCCGAAATACATTGCGCCTCCCGACTCGTTCTTGCGCCGGAACGACCACATGTCCTGCTCGTTGAGTCGGTCTGTATACCGCCAGATCTGCATTCCCCATGTTTGCAGGCTGTCTCGCGAGAAACGAAGCTGCGAGTACGGGATGCGGATCTCGGCCGTCCATCCAAGCGAATCGACGTGCGTTGAAGCTTCCCAGATCGGATCCCACGACGGATCGCCGTTGAACTGATCCCCGCGCACTCCTGCTGGATTGATCTCGAACCACGCGTTGTCGATGTGATTGTGGTACGGGTCGAGAATGATGATCAGCTTGTCGGTAGTCAGCGAGTTGAACGCGCCGTTGTTGCCATTGGAGTCGAGGAGCTGGTCCCTCCTCGCAAGCGGTGCGCGAATGCCGGAGCGGCCAAGCGAGTCATACATTCGCGCCCCGATGTAAAGCGCCCGGTCGTCGTAGAGGATCCGGACTTCCGTCCGCTGGGTCGGTGCCGCGCCTTCATTCGGCTGCTGCTGGTGGAAGTCCGTGATCGGAGTTGCTCTTGCCCAGGCGGCTTCATCGAGCTTGCCGTCGATCGTAATCGCGCCCGAGGCTGCTGCCGCTGTAGCGAGCGGGAGCGATGCCGGTCCTGCACGCGTGGTCTGCGCCGGAGATATGCCGGCGGTTCCAACGAGGAACGCTACCGCAAGAGCGATGGGATGAGGTTGGATAATAATTCTTGGCTCGCAGGAGTACGTGTGATTGGACACCAACACGTACGCTCGGGGTTGGAGCCGGGTTTCAGTGCTTGCAGGGACGCGCTTTCGAGGATGGCATGCGCCTGTTCGTGCGATCAAGGGCAGCTCGAAGTCCGCGCGCGAGCTTTGCCGCATCGTCGACGGCCCAGAAGTGCATGAAGTACAGCCGGGGCTGTTCGTCGGTCATGTGACTGTGAATGGCCGTCACCTCAATGCCATTCTCGCCAAGCGTCCAGAGAACCGGATTCACTTCTCTGCCCAGCAGTACGAAATCTCCCGTGGTGGCGGCTTTCCCTCCAACCGTGGGCTGAAAGTTGATCGCCGTAGCGACGCCCATCGCGGATGGGATCTCTTGACCTTCGTCGCAGATCCTCTCGCGGCGGGGGATGCTGACTTGATACACACCTCCGTTCATCTTTCCGGCGACGCCTAGCGTCCTTGCCACAGCAGTGGTGTCGAGTGTCATCGCGATCGGAGTCAGAGGCACCGTCGATGTTGGTGTCGGCGCCGCACTCGCTGGCCCCGGCGAGCCAAGAGGTGTGTTCGTGAACTCGAGAGCGGTTCGCACAGCTTTGGCAATTCGTTCGGCGTTGCCGATTGCATGTATGTGCATGTACATCACCCGTGGTGACTCACCCATCAAATGATTGTGCAGAGCTGTTTGGTCAACGCCGTTCTGCTGCAAGCTCGCCATCACTGTTGTCACTTCACCGTCCAGCAGGACCAGATCACCCATCACCATTGCATGATCGGCAATCCGCTTGAAGGCTACCCATGATCCGAGCGCCAGTGCGGGTTTGAGCGTGACTCCGTGTACGACCACGGTGAGATCGCTGCGCGGAAAGCTGAACTTGACGATGCCACCCGGGCTAACCGTGCCTTTCCGGCCGAGCGCATTTTCGACAACACTCCAGTCGGGGTCTGTGGGTCGCCTTGTTCGCTTTGCCTGAGCACCCGCAGTACCCGCGAGCAGCGAAGCAGCATAACAGACGAGGAGCGCGCGCTGAAAAGACGCCACTGCGGAACTCATAGTTTCCCGCGCCACAGATAGATGGAGGAATGACGGGCAAGGCCGATAAAGAGGCGCCGGTCAGAATCGAACTGACGAATAGCAGATTTGCAGTCTGCCGCCTTACCACTTGGCCACGGCGCCGTGCAACAAAGTTATCGGGTCTTGAGCCCCCAGAGCAATCGGACCGCGAAGATGCCGAGCGCTAATCCAGCAATGGCGATCAGCGCGAGCACGAACAGCGCGAGCGCTACTACTCCGACCACGTTGTGTCTCTTTGGCGGCGCACTTCCAGTCGCGGCGAAATGGCGCTCCAACAGGGCGACGTTCATCATGTTCGACTTCCAGGCAGCATCGAACACATCACCCACTGCCGGAACCGCACCTAGTATGGTATCGATTCCAACGTTCACCAGCATCCTTGCCAGTGTGAAAGTGGGAACCTCCATGCGTACAGCTTGCAGAATGATATAGCCCGAAAGCACAGCGCCGATCAGATCACCGATTCCGGGGATCAGTCCGACGATGGGATCGAAGCCGATTTTCCACTTCGTACCCGGAACCGGGATTGAGCTGTCGAGCAGGCGCGCCAATGCACGCGCACGCCGAATGCGGCTCGTTGGATCCGCGTTGAAGATTCCGCCGCTAGCAGGAAGTTCAATTCGCGGGTTAGTCCGGCTCACCGCGATACCTTCGCATTCAGCGCCGACATCCGTCTCGTGCCGGGATATGGCATGTCACCCTTGATCGTAGTCCACAAAATCCGGTTGAAGAGATCATCATCCGAAGTGTCCTCGACCTTGAGTGTCAGCTCTTTCGACGCCTCGGCCATTGCTCCTCTCCTTGGATTCATTTCCTTCAGTGACACCCTCGGCGTCAGCGCACTGTAAGGACTGAGATCAGGAGTGCTTTCCCATATCTCCCGCAAAGGACGTCCGTAATGATCGAACTGCGACATCCGGCCCAGGCCGAGGATGTCTTCGATTGTCGCTAGGACATCTGTCGTATTCGCGAACCTGTGTATCACCCTTCCTTTGTTGTACGGCGAGATGACGAGCAGCGGCGAGCGATGCGAGTCGACGTGGTCAGGCCCGTCCTGCGCATCGTCCTCGAGCACAAACACGACGGTGCTCTTCCAGAACGGACTGTTCGACAGCGCTTCGATCAGTCTCCCGAGTGCGAGATCGTTGTCCGCCATGTACGCCCGTGG
>CATPBN010000198.1 GCA_955652635.1 uncultured Gemmatimonadaceae bacterium | reverse complement strand
TTCGACCAGGAGTCGCGCGGCTACAACCACACGCATCATTCGCAGGTCGACACTTATGATCACGCCATCGGGAGCGATCTCATTCAGGCTTCGGCGGTGATGGCTGCGACGGCGTTCGAGCTCGCGAATCTCCCATCGCTGTTGCCTCGCGGTACGAAAACGCCGGTGATACCTCGCACAATAGGGAAACCATCGGTCGGGTTGGCGGCGAAGTAGGCTGGCACGATAGAGGTTTTTACGCTCACGGCAACCCGTACACGACAACTCTCGCCGACTCATTGTTCACGGGCCAGATCACGGATTTCATCCCCGCTGAAGCCGCGACGTACTGGTGTCCGCCGACACTGTATGTAATAACTCCGCCGCCAATCGCATTATTCGTCGGCGCGTTCCAAAGAACTTTCCCCGTGCGGCCATCGAGCGCGAAGACATCGCCGTTCAGGTCGCCAGAGAAGACGAGCTCCGACGCCGTCGCTGTGATTCCGCCGAGAAGTGGGGTCGGCGCGCGATATTTCCACTGCACCTTTCCATTGTCAGCGTCGATCGCGGTCAGCCAGCCCTTCCAGCTGCTCTTCGGATCGAAACGGCCGAACGCCGCCTTTGGATCATCAGAACCGGACCACGCCCTTCCTGGCGCGCCTTTCAACGTGTCGAGTCGCTGGAGCTTGACCGACGTGCACCAATCGACGGCGTTGACGTAAAGAAGATTCAGATCCGGGTTATAGGCTGGACCATTCCATTCCGTGCCACCCTGGGTGCCGGGGCAGAATCTCGTCCAGGCTTTGCTCGTGACTGGAGTGCTTACATTGCTGCGCGTCGTCGTCGGAGTCGAGTAAAGAAGCTTGTAAGTGCCGAGTCCCGCGTCGGTCGGGCGGGCTGCGGAGCGATCGAATCCGTAGAGAAGTCCGCTCTTTCCCGCGGCAACGAGAACCTGTTTTCCGTTCCGCGTCGTGATGACCGCCGGCGCCGCAGAGACGTCCCAATCGTGGAAGTCACCCTTGGTCGGTTGCACGTAGCTGAGCAGGCGACCCGTTTTCGCGTCGAGCGCGATCAGCGCGTTGGTATAGAGGCTTGCGCCTGGGTGTAGAGAAATGACGAAGTCAGGCGCGGGGTTTCCGGCGGGCACGTAGAGGATCGCATTGCCACCGTCCATCGAGAGCGAGGTCCAGAGTCCGCCGCCGGTCGGGGGATTCTTCGGAGACGCTTTCGTCCAACTGCGTCGCGCGTCCCCAGTGTCCGGGACAACGTTGAATTGCCAAACGACATGGCCATCGCTCGCATCGAGAGCGTACACCCTGCCGGTGACTCCGAATACGTCGCCGCCCGCATTGCCGACAAACACGAGTCCGTTCCACGCCAGCGGCGCGATTGGCGCCGATTCGCCCTTGGCCGGATGGCCGAAGGAAACATCCCACAGGGTTCTGCCCGTTTTGGCGTCGATTGCGTACGCATGAACGTCATTCGACGTCCGAAACAACCTGCCATTCATGAATGCGACGCCGTGATTGTTCGCCAGCTGTGAAAGCGGGGAATACACGTGGGAGTTGCGCCACTTCGGCTGGCAATTCGCGGCGTCGAATGCATACGTCGCAGTATCTGTAGTGATGAACATCGTTCCGGCGATCACGACCGGCACCGCTTGAAATCCGGTGTGCTCGCCCGTGTCGAACGTGCAGACCTCTCGCAGCGACCCAACGTTCGCCCGCGTGATTTCCGTGAGCGGCGAGAAATGGTCTGCGGAAAGAGTGCCGTTGTAGCTGCTCCAGTCGACATTTTGCGCACCCGCAAGAGCGCTCCAAACGAGAGCCAATGCGGCGAAGAGAGGACCAGTCCATTGCGGATGTGAACAGCGCGCTTTCTTTTTCATGGCGATCACGGGTGAAGTCGCTCGTCACGGTCGCAAGGTTTGTGCGCATACTCAAGAAAGGAGACGTTGGATGGCCTCACGTGGACTGATGTCGTGCTCGAACCTCGCGCTCGCGTTCGTCGGGGCCGCGATCGTGTCGGCTTGCAACCCGCCCGCTCCAGCAATATCCCCCGCGCCTGTGTCCGCTGCGGTCACGCCGCGAATTATTCCTTCTCCCGCGTCCCTCACGCTCGCGGGGGGCGCGCCGTTCGAGCTCACCCGTGCAACGCGCATTACACTCGTCGGGGCAAACCCGGAGGTTGGCGCAATCGGAGAAACGCTTGCTGCGCTGCTCCGAAAGGCTACCGAATTCCCAGTTCCGGTGGGGACCGCGATGGCGGGCAGCGGCGCCGGCAGCATCGAGCTTCGCCTCGCCATCGACGCGGCTTCGCTTGGCGAAGAAGGCTACAGGCTGACCGTGACACCAGATTCGGTGCGGCTGGTCGCCAACACACCTGCTGGGCTTTTTCGCGGCGTGCAGACAATCAGACAGCTTCTACCCGTCGAGATCGAGTCGGATATGGGTGTAGCGCGCAGCATCTGGCCCATACCGGCGCTCTCGATAATCGATCAGCCTCGGTTCGCCTGGCGCGGCTCGATGCTCGACGTATCACGCCACTTCTTCACGGTGCGGGAGGTCCAGCAATACATCGACCTCATGGCGATGTACAAGCTCAATGTCTTGCACGTAGGTCTAACCAACGATCAGGGCTGGCGAATCCAGATCAATTCCCGTCCGAAACTGACAACGGTCGGCTCGCTCACGCAGGTCGGCGGCGGACCGGGCGGCTTCTACACCCAGCAGGACTACCAGAACATCGTTCAATACGCGCGGGCGCGGTACATCACAGTCGTCCCCGAGATAGATATGCCCAGCCACAGC
>CATPBN010000197.1 GCA_955652635.1 uncultured Gemmatimonadaceae bacterium | reverse complement strand
TCTCGCGGGTCGGAACCTTGCTCACGTCGATCGTCACACCCACGTCTCCGCGCTCGGCCATCTCCGCCGAAGAGGAGGTCAGACCGGCGGCTCCCATGTCCTGAATCGCGACTATGTGCCCGCTCTTGATCAGCTCCAGGCTCGCTTCGAGCAGCAGCTTCTCCGTGAATGGATCGCCAACCTGAACGCGCGGGCGCTTGGCGTCGCTTGCCTCGGAGAGATCTTCTGATGCGAACGACGCTCCGTGGATTCCGTCCCGGCCGGTGCGGGCACCCACTGCGATGATTGGATTCCCGACGCCTTCGGCCTTGGCGCGGATCAGATCGCCCTCGTGCAGCAAGCCGACGCACATCGCGTTGACCAGCGGATTATTCTCGTAGGCGCGGTCGAAGACGATCTCGCCGGCCACCGTCGGAATGCCGACGCAGTTGCCGTAGTCTCCGATCCCTTTGACGACGCCCGAGAACAGATACCGCACTCGCGAGCTCTCGAGGCTTCCGAACCGCAGCGAGTTCAGCATTGCAATCGGCCGCGCACCCATCGTGAATACATCTCGAAGGATCCCGCCCACGCCAGTCGCCGCGCCCTGATAGGGCTCGACCGCCGAGGGATGGTTGTGCGACTCGATCTTGAACGCGACGGCGAGTCCGTCGCCGATGGAGATCACGCCCGCGTTCTCGCCCGGTCCCTGAAGGACGTATGGCGCTTCCGTTGGAAGGGTCCTGAGGACCGGGCGCGAATGCTTGTACGAGCAGTGCTCGCTCCACAGCGCGCTCACGATGCCGAGTTCGGTGAATGTCGGCGTGCGGCCGAGCATCGCGACGAGACGATCGTACTCCAGCGTCGTGATCCCGTGCTCCGCGACGAGTGCGGGTGTGATTACGGGATCGCCGGGACGGGGGGGGGGCGCGACTACTGACATTTCAGGCCGCCACGCGAGCGAGAATCGATTCGAAAAATCGCACGCCGTCACTCGAGCCGACGAGTGGACTGCAAGCGCGCTCCGGATGCGGCATCATGCCGAGCACGTTTCCACCGTCGTTGACGATTCCGGCGATGTTGCGCTCGGAGCCGTTGGGATTGGCGTCCGCGCTGATATTCCCCTTGGCGTCCGCATACCTGAAGATAACACGCGCGTCATTCTCGAGATCGTCGAGAACCTCAGGCGAAGCGACATATCGCCCCTCGCCGTGCGCTACCGGAACTCTCAGAATCTCGTGGGTCTCGTAGAGGTTGGTGAACAGTGTGCCGGAGTTCTCCACCCGAATGCGCACCTGCGCGGAAACGAACTGAAGGTGCGAGTTCCGCATCAGGGCTCCTGGGAGCAACCCGGCTTCGCAAGCGATCTGGAAGCCGTTGCAAATACCGATCACGGGAGCACCACTCTTCGCGTGCGCGGCGATCTCCTGCATGATCGGGCTGAATCGGGCGATCGCGCCCGCGCGCAGGTAGTCACCGTAGCTGAAGCCGCCGGGCAGAATGATCACGTCCGAGCCCTGGAGGTCGTGATCCTTGTGCCAGAGATAAGTGGCTTCCTCGCCCAGGATCTCTGTCACGGCGTGATAGGCGTCGTAATCGCAGTTCGAGCCGGGGAACGTCACGATCCCGAACTTCATGCGGGCACCGCCGATTCGATCTCGAAATCCTCGGTGACTGGATTCGCGAGAAGCTTCCCGCACATCTCGGTCACGGCTTCTTCAGCGGTGATCGCATCGTATGAATCGGTCTCGATAATGATGTACCTGCCGACGTGAACGTTCTTGACGGCTTTGAAGCCAAGAGTGTGTAGCGCATCGCTCACGGCCTTTCCCTGCGGGTCGAGCAATCCTTTCCGGGGCGTGATGTGAACGGCGATGCGGAACTTCGACATCAGGGTTGTCCTCCAAGGGGAGCTGGGGGCGAAGTATCGGCGGGTCCGCCCGGAGGTGGCTCACCGTGACCCGGGGGACGACGCCTTCTCCTCCGCCGGTTGGGACGCTGCCGAGCCGATTCACCGCCTGAGGCAACGGCGCCTTGGGCGGTGAGAACAAACGGCTCGTCGTCGTCGGAGATCACGGGAGAATCACCCACCGGACGCCTGTCCAGCAATCCGAAGATCACCGTCTTCGCCAGCCCGTATACGACGTAGCAGATGAGAGCAGGGAAGTAGAACTCCTTCCGCAGGAACAGCACTCCGATGAACGTCGTGACAACGACGAGCGTGCCCAAGATCTCGCTGATCTTTCTGAACCCGACCGTCGGGATGGCGGGATACGAGACGTTGCTGATCATGAGAAACGCCAGCAGCAGCATCACCCCGCGGAGGCCTGTAGTCCAGTTGAGATCGCCCAGGACTGTCTGATTGTAGAGCGGCGTCTGGCTGAACCAGTAGTAGGTCGCCAATGTCATCCCCGCGGCCGGACTCGGCAGACCATGGAAGTATTTCTTGGCGCGACCCGCCTGCTCGACGTTGAAGCGCGCCAGTCTGATCACCGCGCAAGCGGTGAAAAAGAACGCAAAGATCCAGTCCCACCCGTTTCTGTTGAGTACGGCGAAGTACATGATCATCGCCGGAGCCAGCCCGAACGTGATCGCGTCCACGAGAGAATCGAGCTCCGAGCCGAATCTCGATCCCGTTCCGGTAGCGCGAGCCACCCTGCCGTCCAGCGCATCGCATACGCCGCCGAAGACGACGTAGAGTCCAGCCGTATCGAACTCGGTTCGAGATGCTGCTACGATCGCAAACATCCCGAAGAAGAGACTCGCGAGGGTGAATCCATTGGGGAGGATTATCACGCCGCGATTGCGCGGACGATCGACCTCCGAGCCTCCTCTGGCCTGATGCCGGCGAGTCGCATCCGGCGGAAGCATCAATGCGGTAACTCTCCCAGCACCGTCACACCGGCGGTTGTCACGTCGCCGACCTTGGATCGAACAGCTGCGCCGACGGGCAGGAACAGATCGACTCGCGAGCCGAAGCGTATGATTCCCATTCGCTCACCCTGTCTCACGCGTTCACCAAGTTTGCTGTAAGTGACAATGCGGCGCGCAATGAGCCCCGCGATCTGCCGCACCAGGAAGCGATGGACTGTGCCCACTCTCGCCGTCCGGTCCGAGTCCGGGGGAATGGCTTCGATTCCCACCGACATCTGTTCGTTTTCGAGGCTCGATTTTTCGGCGGAGGCGTTGAAGAATTTGCCCTTGTTGTAGTGGATGTACGTGACGACCCCGTCGCCGGGATATCGGTTCACATGAACATTGAAGACGTTCATGAAGATCGACAGCCGGATCGCTCGTCCCTTGATGAATGCCGGCTCATCGACCTCGGTGATCATGATGAGCTTGCCATCGGCCGGAGCGACGATGAGCAATGGACCGCGCTCTCCGATCCGCTCCGGGTCGCGGAAGAAGTACGCGACCCAGAGGGCGAGCAGGAGCAGGACGAACGCCGCCAGCCACAATCCCCACGAGCGACGGGACACGGCGAAAGCAAACGCGGCGGCCGACACAACCGCGGCGATCGCGATGAAAAGCAGTCCTTCCCGGGCGAAGTTCAATGCGATGCGTCAGTGTTGAGCGAGCGGCCGGTGAGGCGACGGTAGATATCGAGGTAGCGCTGAGCCGTCGCGTCGATCACTTCTTTCGGCAATCGTGGTGGTGGATAGTTGCCATTCCATCTGCCTGCCTGCTTCTCCGCCTCGAGATAGTCGCGAAGGGGCTGCTTGTCGAAGCTGGGCTGCCCATGGCCCGGCTCGTAAACGTCGGCCGGCCAAAAACGCGAGCTGTCTGGGGTGAGCACCTCATCCACCAATATAACCTTTTCGGCCCTCTTCTCGCTCCTCACTCGACCGAATTCGAACTTCGTGTCGGCGATGATTATTCCGCGCTCCGCTGCGATGGCGCGTCCCGCTTCGTAGACCTCTCGTGACAACCTCTCCAGCTCTCCCGCCCACTGTCCGCCGATGATCGAGCGCATTCTCTCAACGGGAATGTTCTCGTCGTGACCTTCATCGGCCTTTGTAGCGGGGCTGAACAAAGGCGGGTCGAGACGATCAGACTCCCTTAGCCCTTTCACGAGCGGCTCTCCGGCGAGGGTCCCCTTGTCGCGGTACTCCTTCCACGCGGAGCCCGAGAGATATCCGCGCACGACGCATTCGATGGGAAACACTGTCGCGCGCCGGCACACCATCGAGCGACCGGTGAGCTCGCGCTCGTGACCCTGCAGCTGCGGCACTTCGCGCACGATTTCCGCGATGTCGGCGGACAGCATGTGGTGCTGAACCCTCGATTCCAGCCGCTTGAGCCACCAGGCCGTGATCTGCGTGAGGACCGCGCCCTTGTGCGGTATCGTCTCCGCCATCACGACGTCGAAGGCGCTGACGCGGTCGGTCGCGACCACGAGCAATCTCTCATCATCTACGACGTACACATCGCGAACCTTTCCGCGTCTGAACGGCGTGAGCGGAAGGGAACTCGCCTCCATCAACATCAGACTCGAAGCTCCTCGGCGCGATCGGCTTTGGCACCGTCTCGGGCAAGGAGCGGAGTGATTACATCGCGGAGAAATTCATCGACCTGCTCGCTCGCGCGACCCACGAAACGCTTTGGATCGATGGCGCCTTCGAGGTCCTTCAAGTTGACGCCGAACGATTTGTCTCGACCCAGGCGGTCGAGCAGATCGTTTCCAGCCGCGCCATCCTTGAGAGCGCGCGCGGCCTCGATGCTGTGTTTTCTGATCGTCTCGTGCGCAACTTGTCTGTCACCACCAGCGCGGACGGCGCGTACGATCAGCTCCTCCGTTGCCATGAATGGCAGCTCGCCTCGGACCCTGCGCTTGATTACGGCCGGGTGAACCTCGAGGCCGCTCGCGACGTTGGCCATCAGCAAGAGGATCGCGTCCGTTGCCAGGAACATCTCCGGTATGACGAGCCGGCGGTTCGCGCTATCGTCGAGAGTTCTCTCGAAGTACTGAACCGCGTGGGTCTGATTCGCGTTGCTTTCGAGGGAGTTCACGAACCGCGCGAGTGAAGCGATGCGTTCCGAGCGCATCGGATTTCGCTTATAGGCCATCGCCGAAGAGCCGATCTGTTCTGCCTCGAACGGCTCCTCCATCTCGCCGAATGACTGCAGAAGCCGGATGTCGCCGCTGAACTTGGCGGCGCTGGCCGCGAGTCCCGCGACGACCGAGAGAACGAATGCGTCGAGCTTCCGAGTATAAGTCTGCCCGGTGACGGCCAGCGGCGCGGCGAACGACATCTTCTCGGTGACGAGGCGGTCGAGTGCTCGCACTTTCTCGTGGTCGCCCTCGAAGATCTCGAGAAAGCTCGCCTGAGTTCCGGTCGTTCCTTTGACGCCCCGGAAGGGAAGAGTGCGGCGACGATAATCGATGTCCTCGATATCGAGCACCAGGTCCTGCATCCAGAGCGTGGCGCGCTTGCCCACAGTCGTGAGCTGGGCCGGTTGGAGATGCGTGTACCCCAGCGTCGGCTGGTCGCGCCACTGCTCGGCGAACGCCGCAAGCGAGCGTAGCACGTCGAGCGCACGGCCCCGAAGCAGTTCGAGCCCCCGGCGCATCAGAATCAGATCGGCGTTGTCAGTGACGTAGGCGCTGGTGGCTCCCAGATGTATGAACGGCTTTGCCTTCGGCGCGACATCTCCAAAGGCGTGCACGTGCGCCATCACGTCGTGCCGGAAGCGTTTCTCGTACTTTGCGACCGCATCGAAGTTGATGTTGTCGAGATTCGCCTTCATTTGGCGAATCGCCTCTTCGGGGATCTTTACGCCCAGGTCACGCTCCGCTTCCGCGAGCGCGAGCCACAGGCGACGCCACAAACCGTAACGGGTTGCCGGCGACCAAAGCTCCAGCATCGCCGCCGATGCATACCGCTCGGCGAGCGGAGAGCTATATCGGTTCGTCGTCACTATTGCAGGCTGAATTCTGTGGCATAGATCTGCCCGCCGCGCTCGAAGTACAGGCGGAGTCCGCCTCGTCCGTAAGTAGTCAGAATTCGATTGACCGTTTGGGCGTCAGGAATCGGCGTACGATTGATCTGCACGATGACGTCGCCAGCCTGAATGCCGATTTGCTGCTGGACCCGTTCGCTCACGCGGTTTACGAGTGCGCCCTGCCTGCTCTGGATTTCGTACTGCGCGCGAATTGGCGGAGTGACGGAAATGAGCTCGATCTCCTTGAGGACGGTGACCCTGGGCGCGTTCACGTCGGGGAGGTCAACGACTTGAACGCTCACCGGGATCTCTCTTCCCGCGCGCTTCACGATAATGGAATCACTGTCTCCAACGCGCAGCTCGAGAAGCTCCGCGTACCAATCGTAAGGATTGTGCAGCGCTCTGCTGCGCGAACGCAGGATCATGTCGCCCGGTCGAATGCCGGCGCGAGCAGCGGGAGAGCCGGGAACGACCGAAGCAACGACGACACCTTTGTTTCCCGCAACGCCCGGTGTGCGCGACATCTCCGGCTGCATCCCGATCAAGGGATGCCTCACGACCCCGTGAGCAAGAAGATCCTCTGCAACCCGGCGCGCCCGGTTTATCGGAATGGCGAATCCGATTCCGACCGAGCCGCCGCTCGGTGAGAAAATGGAGCTGTTGACGCCGATTACCTCTCCGGCCGCATTCACCAACGGGCCGCCGGAATTGCCGGGGTTGATTGACGCATCAGTCTGGATCATGTCCACGTAGACGCCGGCGCCCTCGCTCGGCGTGGCGAGGTTTCGCCCCGTCCCGCTCACGACGCCGGCCGTGACGCTCGGCTCCGAGTTGGCGAGGATGAAACCGTACGGATTCCCGATTGCGATCGCCCACTCGCCGATCAGCAGGTCGTTCGACGACCCGAGCGGCGCGACCGGAAGATTCTTCGCCTCGATCTTGATGACCGCGAGGTCGTTCGCCTCATCGCTGCCGATCAGGCGCGCGGGGTAGGTCGTCCCATCCCGCATCGCCACCTGAATGCGCGTCGCGCCCGCAACGACGTGCGCGTTGGTGACGATGGCGCCATCCGGCCGGATGACGAATCCCGAGCCGAGCCCTGCCGCGGAGCGCTGTCCCGAGCGACCGCCGAAAAACTGCTCGAACACGTCAGCCGGGACCTGCTCGACGACCTCCGTCTGCACGGTCACAACCGATGGAGCGACGCGGGCAACGGCATCGGTGATCGCCGTTCGGCGGGAGGAATTTATCGCACCGCCTGTTCTCTGCGTTGACGACGACTGTGCGGCTGAAGGCGCGCTCGATGCGCCCTGACACGCCACGAAGACCAGGGCGCTGAGGGAGCGCGCAAACCTGAACCTCATGAAGATGCGCGCGACTTGGGACGCTTGGCGAGATCGCTGAGGAACCGATCGACGCCTTTGTCGCTCAATGGGTGAACGACGAGCGCGCGCAGGATCGCGGGAGTAACGCACACGATGTCGGCACCCGCCGTTGCACACTCGGCGAATTGGATCGCGGACCGGGGAGACGCGGCCATGACGTCGCATTCCTCGCCGGCCGCCTCGAGCACGTTCTTGATTTCAGCGAGGACCTGGGCGCCCGACTGTCCATAGGCTTCGAGCTCACCAAGAGTCACGCGTACAGCCGACGCTCCGGCCTTGGCGGCGATTATCGCCTGTGCGGCGTTGAACACGAAAGTCGCGCAGATCACAACGCCTTCGGCGCTCAGCTTCGCCATCGGAACGAGCGAGTCCTCGACCAACGGTATCTGTGCCACGATGTGATCAGAGACCTTCGCGAGCTCGCGCGCCTCGGTGTAGATGTCCCCCGACGCGACCGCGCCGACCGGGACGCAAATCGGAAACGCGAATTCGCGGGAAATCTCCTCGAGTCTCTCCTTCGCGCTCGAGTCAGGCGCGTCGACGCTGAAAGCGACGTGTGAGAACTCGATGCCATCAGCCAGCCCGGCCGAGGCGGCATTCCTGATCTCTTCGAGGTTCACACTCTCGAGATAGATGTTCATTCAGTTTCCAGGTAAAGGTCTTTCGGGTACTCCACCCGCTCAAGAAATAAAGCGTGTGCGGGTGCAGGCTGAGAGACCTGACTGTTGTCTTTCTGCTCGAGAAGCTCCGCCATTACCTCGGGCGCTCGCTTGCCTTCTCCAATCTCGAGCATGGTCCCGACCAGGAAACGGACCATGTGGTGAAGAAACCGATCGGCCGTGATGTCGAATACGAGTCCGCCGCCCTCCGCCCGTTTGCGCCAGCCTGCGCGCGCAACGACACACCGATGGTCGTCCCGCTCGGGGGCGGTGCCTTTGACCGCGAATGCCCGGAAGCAATGCTCTCCCTCGACGGCTCGTGCGGCGGCCTCGAGCCGATGAAAATCGAGCGCTTTCCTCCAGACCAGCTCATGCGTCCGGCGAAACGGGGAAGATGCGAGATCGTCTGTGCCTACGTAGTAGCTGTAGCTGCGAGAAATGGCGCTATAGCGGGGGTGAAACTCGTCACGCATTTCGAAGGCTGCCGAAATCCATACATCGTCCGGTAAAATGGCGTTCATCGATCGCCTGAGAGCGCTCGCGCCCCATTTCTCGGGGACGCGTGCTCCCGCGGCCTGACCGCGCGCGTGGACTCCCGCATCTGTCCGCCCTGCGCCGACGACGGTCACGGGTTCTCCACAGAGTTTGGACACCGCCGCTTCGAGGACTTCCTGAACCGTCCGTTCACCAGGCTGCCGCTGCCACCCGGAAAAGCGCGCGCCATCATAGTGCAACACGAGTTGCACGGAACGCGACAGCATCGCGTGAAATTATCCCCGCGAGACCCACTGTCAAGGAACGTAAAGCGTTGAAGATGATTGACTTTCGCCGGTTCGCCGGTCAATGTGGAACGTTCTTCACTCTAATGATGATCGGCTGACCCCAAGATGGCCCCACGAACTCTTGCCGCACTGTCCACCGTGCTCGCCTCGGCGGGCAACGTTTCCGAGGCGCTCAACGCGCTCAGCCAGGACATCGCTGAGCACGATCGCAACGGAAATGTGGCGCTATTCACTTACGACGCCCGGCGCGATCTGCTCTCCGAGCGCCTCATCGCGGCGCACGAAGGCGTGAGAACGGCGCAGCTGGAGATTGCGCTCGATCACCTTCCCAGCGCGATCAGGAGAACGATCTCCGCCGGCAAACAATTCGCGGACCTCGGCACAGAGTCAGGGGATTACCAGAAGCTGCTCGGGACGGGGGCTTCCCCGGAAGCGGGCGTGCTGCTTCTCAGGGGGCTTCTTGTCGATGGCGAACTCGCCGGCGTGCTCGGGCTCTCTGAGCCAAAGACGCGATTCGGGCACAGACTGTCCGAAACGGTCGCGCCCGCAATAGATCTGTTCTCGCTGGCTTTCGCCAGACT
>CATPBN010000196.1 GCA_955652635.1 uncultured Gemmatimonadaceae bacterium | reverse complement strand
GACGAGATGGGCCGGCTCGTGATCGACGAGCGCAATCACACCTCGGTGCAGAACGTCTACGCGGCTGGTGACATCGCGCCGGGGCCGCAGATGGCTATCGTTGCCGCTGCGAGCGGCGCCATAGCCTCGATCGCGATTCACTCGTCGCTGGTTCCCGCGACGAGGAGACTGGCGCCTACCACTTCAGTGTGATCGTCTGCAGCTTGTGCTTGCGGATGACCTGCAGTGTGACAGATCGATCGTCGGCAAGGCGGATTGCGCGGACAAGGTCATTCGGGTTTTCGATCTTGATCTTGTCCGCCATCACCACCACATCGCCACCTCGAAGTCCGGCCTCGCGCGCGATCGATCCCTCGACGACGTTGGCCACAAACACCCCTTCCGGCTTTACACCGAGGACGTCGCTGAGGTCGCTGTTGAGCGCGGTGAATTCGGCCCCGGCAAAGGGATAGAGCCCGCGTCCCAGCCCGAGAGCAGGGACCAGAAGTGATGGGAGTCGAGGCGGCATCCCGAGCTCAGTCTGCGCCCTCACGCCAGACTGCTGGAGCCGGCCTTCCCTCCCTCTCTCCTCTGCGCCTCTGCGCAGGAATAATTGCTCATTGGGGGATACCTGTACCACAATTCTCTGCTCCCAGCCCTCAGGGCGGCGTCCCAGTACGCCACGCACCGCGCGGACTGCTTCGTTGCGCCTGACTCGTAGCTCGAACGCGGCTCCGGGCTTCATCCAATTGCTCAACCGGAGCGTGCCACCACGCATGTCGTGCGAGTTGAACGTGAGAATCACGTCTCCCGGAAGAACTCCGGCTTTTGAGGCTGGAGACCCTGGCTCGACGCTACTCACGACCGGATATCGCTCGAAGAACGCGGCGCCGCTCTCGTTGAATATCCCCTCATCCGAGAGCCGGACGCCCAGCCAGCCTGTCGGTGCTTCTACCGGGGGGGACTGCGACGAAGGCTCTGAAGACGACGTTTGCGCTCCCGCCGTTCCGGCAAATGCGAGCGACGCGACCAGTGCTGCCGCCGCTATGGGAGTTCTGCTCATTGCCGACACCCTTTCTCCTCTCACCTTGACCTAGAATCCCCGGAGCGCGAGCCCGACTGGCCGCGCGGCCATCTGCTGCGTCGCAACGCGAGCACCCATCGTCGCGAGATAGTATTGGTTGATCACCGGATCGTGCGGCGCAGTTCTGAGCGCACTTTCCATCGCGTTATTGACCTTGTCGAGGGCGGCGAGGCGCGTGCGATAGATGCCGGAGCTGTCTACGGTGGTAGGGCCGGACGAATTCGCCGCGAGAAACGCTGATGCGCGCTGATAATCACTGGCCGCCCGTTCGAGCGTCGCTGAAGCATCATCGACCGAGGCGAAGCTGGTGATGCCATTCGTGGTGCTGCCGCCGGAGACACCTACGCTTCCCGCTTCCCGCGTCCCGCGTCCCGCAATCGCCTGGGCCGAGCTCGGTATTGCAATCGTCGTCCGGCCGATCGCGATTCCGCCGACCAGCAAGAGCATAGCAGCGGCTGCCTGGATCCACGGCTGCCGGGAAACCGACGTGCGCGACTGCGACTCGCGAATGAGTCCTTCCTCTCGCGCTCGGGCGGCGATTGTGCGCCATTCATTGAGCGGCGCTTGCTCTCGCGCTCGCTCGCCGGCGATGATCTGGTCGAGTTGGTCTTCAGACAGGTGCGACATGTGCCTTCCCCTTTCCCACTGGTATTGATTCGTCAACTAGGTGTGCCAGCAATTTTCTCAGTCTGGCGCGGGCCTTGAACAATTGCGATTTTGATCCGCCCGGCGTGATTCCGAGCTCCTCTCCGATCTCGCCGTGCGTAAATCCTTCAATGTCATGAAGCACGAATACAGCTCTGGCCCCCGGCGACAGCCTCGCCATCGCCTTATCTATGGATTCAGCCAGGAACGTTCTGTCCGTGTCCTGTTCGGTGAGCGCGGAGTCATCTTCAATGTCGGTCTCCAGCTTCGCGAGCCGCCTGATCTTGCGCAGCGCGTTGAGAGTGCGGTTGACCGCGATCCGATGTGCCCACGTTCCGAACTGCGAGTCTCCCCTGTAGCTTGGGAGCGCCCTGAAGATCTGCATCCAGACCTCCTGCGAGACGTCCGCTGCCAGCTCCGGATCCCCGCAAAGCCTGCGTACCACCGCGTCGATGTGAGGCGCATGCTGCGACCAAAGCCGCTGCATGGCCCTCTCGTCGCCGGCGATAGCGCGCTTGAGGTCGAGCTGGTCGAATGGCATCTCGGACTCTTTCTTAGTCACAATCCATGTCTCTAAAGTTTCCTACGAAAGCCGGTGACTTTCGCTGTGGGGAATCGTTTGCAACAGTACGCCCTCGCCATACCGCGGAGCAGCAGTCCAAGCCCGGCCGGGTCGGAACTTCGGCTCTTGCGGACAGTATAAATTAAAGTAGTTCAAGGAGTTAGAGTTGCTTAGAGTCATTCTCACCGCACTGACGGTGACACGCGCAGGCGACGGCCTGCCGGTCAAGTCTCCGGCAGATGTCGGCATGTCCGGCAATCGCCTCGGCGCCATTGAGCGCGTAGTCGAGCGGGGAATCAAGGCGGGTGGCTACCCCGGCGCCGCAGTGGTAGTGGGCAGAAAGGGCGCCGCGGTATACGAGAAGGGTTTCGGAAAACTCTCGTGGAGCGACAACAGCACCCCTGTCGACGCCCAGCACACGATCTACGACATCGCCTCCCTGAGCAAGGTCGTCGGGACCACTACGGCGATCATGATTCTTTACGACGAGAAAAAGATCGGCCTAGATGATCCCGTCGTGAACTACATCCCCACATTCGGCGGCGGCGACAAGGACAAAGTCACGATACGCATGCTTCTGACGCACACTTCCGGGTTGCCGGCGGGGCGCGACATCTGGCGCATTGCGCAGACGCCGCTCGAAGCGAGAGCGCTGGTCCTCGGCACTTCACTCGAAGGTCGACCCGGCGCCCAGTACATCTATTCCGACCTTGGCGCGGACGTTCTCGGATTGCTGATCGAAGTCGTGTCCGGCGAGCCGCTGGATAAATTTCTCGAGCGCCGCGTGTTCGAGCCGCTTGGAATGAACGAGACGATGTATCGCCCGGCCGATTCACTTCGCTATCGCATCGCTCCGACCGAAGTCACTCCTCCCCGGGGCTACCCGCTGAGAGGCGAAGTCCACGACGAGAACGCCTACGCGCTGGGCGGCGTCGCGGGACATGCCGGCTTGTTCAGCACCGCGGCGGATCTCTCGGTCTTTGCGCAGATGATGCTGAACGGCGGCGAGTACAACGGCGTGCAGATCATCAGCAAGGAGACAGTCGAGCTGTTTACGCTGAGAGCGTTCGGACACCGCGCCCTGGGCTGGGACACCGCCGACGGTGATTACGGCTCGGGCCGATATCTCGGACCAACCGCCTACGGTCACACCGGCTTCACCGGGACATCGATGTGGATCGATCCGGAGCGCCAGATGTTCGTGATCCTCCTCACGAATCGTGTTCACGCAGCTCGTGCGCTCCGGCCGGCCAAGGTAATCTCGGACGTGCGCGCAGATCTCTCCGACGCAGCGGTTCTGTCGGTGATCGACGGACCCGAGCTGGCTTCGCGCTCCGGGAAGTTCCGCGCTGATCGCGAGGTGGGGTGGAATCCTGCTCCGCGCCGCGCGGCGAGACGTCGTCACGGATCGTCCAGGCACCACACGATCGCGAGCGCTACATCGAAGAGCCACAGCTCGGCGAAGAAGAGCAGCCGGAAGAAGAGTTCTAAGAGGCGGTAAAGGTCTTCCACACCGGCTATACTCCTGTCAGAGCGGGGCGCCAATCGGCGCCCGCTCTTGTTTTGGCGACTGCCATCGGGGATTATTCATCAATGAATGCAGGATCAACTATGAGGGACGAAAACGGGGCCACACCACGCGTCACCGCGGGTGGGACGGAGCCGGTCGCGGCCACGACTGGTGTCGTGAGCGAGGATCAGGTGAAGCTCGCGCTCCGCCGCGTGAAGGATCCGGACCTCCAGCTCAACATCATCGATCTGGGACTGGTCTATGGGATAGCCGTCGATGGCAGCACCGTGAAGGTCGACATGACCCTAACCTCACCCGCATGTCCTTCCGGACCCGAGCTGATGACCAACGCGGAGTCGGAGATTAAGTCCTTACCGGGCGTGGAGAAGGTGGAAGTCAATCTCGTCTGGATGCCCTTCTGGACACCGGAGAAGATGGAGCCGCGAGTGAGGGCATACCTGGGCTTCTAGTAACAGGTAGGTCCCACCATCAGATTCACCGTGTGCGCCGTCATCCCCGGGCTCTGATTCTCGCGTCATTGGCGTTCGCCCTCGTTTCATGCGTGGCGAACCCATCCCCAAATCGCGAAACCTCTTCACGCCCTCGTATGGCTACGGAAACTCGTGGGGGCAGCTGTCTCGACACTCTTCACGCCAGCGATTCCGTCGTAACGATCGTGAAGATGAACGTTGCTCCCCAGGATGCGAAGACAAAGTTGCCGCGCGATTT
The DNA here is from genome assembly GCA_955652635.1 of uncultured Gemmatimonadaceae bacterium. Lineage (GTDB taxonomy): Bacteria > Gemmatimonadota > Gemmatimonadetes > Gemmatimonadales > Gemmatimonadaceae > UBA4720. The sequence continues at coordinate 24 of CATPBN010000196.1, read as the reverse complement.
CGAGAATCTGTTCGCGGAGGCATT
>CATPBN010000195.1 GCA_955652635.1 uncultured Gemmatimonadaceae bacterium | reverse complement strand
TCGACCACGGCCTTGGCCGCGAATATCTCCTCATCGCTGACGGCAACCACCCGTCCGTTTGTTTCACGAATCGCCGTGACAGCGCGATCCCATGACGCGGGGTCGCCGATGCGGATCGCAGTGGCGCGAGTCTCGGCGCGCACCCGATGGCGGGTGACAAACCCCTCCGCGAACGCTTTCGCGAACGGCGCCGCACCGGCCGCCTGCACGGCGAGCAGTCTCGGCACACGGTCGATCAAGCCGAGTGCGCGCGCTTCGCGCAAAGCTTTGCCGAACGCGGACGTGTTGCCGAGGTTGCCGGCGGGGAGCGCGATCCAGTGCGGCGACTGCCAGCCGAGCTGCTGGAGCAGCTCGAACACGATCGTCTTCTGTCCCTCGAGTCGGAACGGGTTGACTGAATTGACGAGATAGATGCCGAGCGTCGCGACTTCACGCGCGAGTCGAAGACACTCGTCGAAATCGCCATCGATCGGCAGGACGCGCGCGCCGTAGGCGATCGTCTGCGCGAGCTTCCCCGCCGAGATCTGGCCGGCCGGCACGAATACGAACGACGGAATCCCGGCCTGCGCCGCGTACGCGCTCAGCGACGCCGATGTGTTCCCGGTCGATGCGCAGGCAACGGCTCGCGCGTTGACGCGCCGCGCCTGCGTGAGCGCGACCGTCATGCCCCGATCCTTGAATGATCCGGTCGGATTGTGACCCTCGTGTTTGATGACGAGATCGTCGACGCCAGCGTGCGCGGAGATCGCCGGACGCGTGATCAGAGGCGTGTTGCCCTCGGGATGACTGATGATCGCGTCGTCAGCGGCATGAAGCACGAGCTCTCGGAACCGCCACACGCCCGAGCGCTCGTGAGCGGACGCAGCACTCGCGACGACGCGCGAATCGAACAGGGAGCGCAGTGCCGCCCCGCGCACCGGGGGAGCCGCGTGTTCGACGAGCAGCAACCCGTCGCACGCCGGGCAGGTCGCATTGGGCAGGTCGTCACCGTAAGTCGTGCCGCACGATTCGCAGCGAACAACTGTCGCGCTCGTCATTTCTCGTGCACGATCGCGCCCTCCCGATCGACGCGCGTCACTCGTGTTGCGCACTCAAGCCCGGCAGCGACGTACGCGTCGCGCATTGCTGTGGCAACCGCATGCGCGATCTTGTCGTCCGCAACAACCGCGAACGCGCTCGGCCCTGCGCCGGAGATGGACACACCGTACGCGCCCGCGTCCCGCGCCGCGCGTTTCGCCGCCAGAAACCCTGGCAGCAGCGGCGCTCGCGCCGGCTCCGCGATGCGGTCGTCGATGGCGCGCCCGAAGAGCGCGACGTCTCCCGTGTAGCACGCGGCCACCATTGCGCTCGCGTTGCCGATCTGCTGAATGACGTCCGCGCGACGCACCTGCTCGGGCAATGCGCGCCGCGAATCTAGGGTCATGAGCCGCTGTGCTGGATGCGCGAGCACCAGTATCAGCCCCGTCGGAACGGCAAGCCGGATCACCTCGATTGGCTCGAGCGTACGGACAAGCACGATGCCGCCAAGCAGCGACGCGGCGATGTTGTCGAGATGACGTCCGGCGACGGCGGATTCCGCATCGAGGCAGCTCGCGAGCAGCGCGTCGGTTCCAAGCGGATTCCCGAGCAGCGCGTTGGTCGCCACGGCGCCCGCGACGGCGGACGCCGCGCTTCCTCCCTGTCCCCCCGAAAGCGGAAGTCCTTTGCGGCACCACAACGTGAGACCGTGTTTCGCGCCGGCGCGACGCAGCACAGCAGCGGCAGCGAGCGCGGCGGTGTGCCGCGCAGCATCGCGCGGAAGATCGGGGTGACCGGCGTCCGCCACTTCCACGCCCGGCTCGTCTCGCCACGCGACGGTGATCTCATCGCGCGCGCCCGCAACCGCGCAGCCGAGCACATCGAGGGCGGGACCGATGTTGCCGATTCCGCCAGGCGCACTCGCCGTGATTCTGCGCGCGACCTCGCTCATGCCGTCACGATACGAAGGACGTCGCCGAGCACGCCGGCAGCGGTGACCACTGCGCCCGCGCCCGGTCCGGACACGACGAGTGGGCGCGTCCGATATCGCTTCGTCATGAACACGAAGAGATTGTCGGTGCCATCGAGCGATGCGAGCGGACTTCCCAGCGCCACACGCGTGAGACCCGCGCGCACACCGCCACGCGTGACGCGTACCCGATAGCGCAGCACGGCATTGTTCGCCCGCGCATCTTCGACCGCCGCGGTCCACGATGCGTCCACCTCGGGTAGCGCGGCAAGAAACTCGTCGCGCGAGACATCGCGCAACGCTTCGGGAATCAGGGACTCGATCTCGACGTCCTGCATCTCTCCAGCGTAGCCGAGCATGCGGCTCAGGATAAGGCCTTTGCGTGCGACGTCGATGCCACTGAGATCGTCGCGCGGATCCGGCTCCGTATATCCGAGCGACATCGCCTGCTTCACGACGTCGGAGAAGGCGCGACCTCGGCCGAGCTCGCTGAACACGAATCCCATCGTGCCCGATGGAGAGCAATCAATCGCCTCGACTCGATCACCGGACGCGACCAGCTGCTGAAGCGTGTCGATGACCGGAAGGCCAGCACCGACTGTCGCTTCATGCAGCACTCGGCGTCCCTTGTCGCGCGCGCCGAGGATGCGCTTCGAGATCGCGAAGCTGCTCGCGAGCGGCACCTTGTTCGCCAGGACGAGGTCGAGGCCGTGATCGAGCGCGGTGGTCAGCGCCGCCGACGTGTCGCCGCTTGCCACATCGACGAGCACTGGGCGCACCATCGCGTGGCTCGTCATGAAGGCCACGGCCGCGTCGGCGGTCGCGTGCTTTCCGCCGGTGACGCGCTCGAGTGCGCCACCGGACTGCTTTTCCCGGAGCGCGGTCTCGAGCTGCCGCCCGGTAAGTCCACGTCGGTTGTACAGAAAGCCCGTTCGATCGATGAGCCCGATAACCCTCAGGCGCGGCGCTTCGCGTGTAGAAAGAGATTGAATCTGCTCGACGAGCTCTCCGCCGACGCGACCGACTCCGAGAATGATGACGTCAGCTGCCTCTGCCTTGTTCGCAACCCGACCACCACCGACCTTGTCGAGTCGAAACGCTGCGTGCACCGCACGAACGGCGTCGCCGCCCTGACGATCCTCGACGACGAAGGAGATGTTGCGC
>CATPBN010000194.1 GCA_955652635.1 uncultured Gemmatimonadaceae bacterium | reverse complement strand
GACAGGGATGATACAACCCAGTCGTCAGATGTGCTCCAGACCTTCATGGCGACAGATGCGTTCGTGCTGCTCATCGCGTGATGAGCACAATCAGCGCCGACACCACGAGTAGCATGATCACGCCGGCTCCCCGTTCCTGCCACGCCACACCATAAACGGCGTTGCGCAACCCATCCAGGCCCAGGTATGCCAGGACGGCGACGAACCACGACCACCCGGCAAGCGAACCCCAGACAGCGACCGCGACCAATACGACCATCACGCGCGCGATGGCCAACGCGATTCTTCCGGGATCGACGTCGCTCGCCGGTCCCAACGACCAAACCGCACCACTCAGCAGCGCCACGATTGTAGCGGCCATGAGCGCTCTCAGGCTCCAACGCCGAGTTAGTGCCGCCACGAGGAGGAACGGGATGCCGATCGTCGCGACGGTCATGAGCGCAATCATTGGTATGTCCGCGATTCCCGCAAGGAGCGGGAATACTTCGTTAAGCACCGTCGTCGGAGTGTCGGGTATGCCCCCTCGTGGGACGAGGGCACCGAGTTGACTCATCGCGAAAACGACGCTTCCGAGTCCGACCCCGGCGATTAGCATGTCGTTGCTGGCAGGTCTCGATGGCTCGCCCGACAGCATCGGAATTCCCACGCGCCGTCTCATCGCGCCTAGCGCGAGCCACAAGCCGAAGAGGATCAGAATGGCTGGAACCGAGACGATGAAGTCGAGTGCAGTAGTGCCGATGAAGTTGCCCCAGGGCTGCGCCGTGTCGTATTTGAAGAGCTTCGATGGCAGAGAGTTGAGGCTGTTCAGCGTCGTGAGCACTACGAGCGCGCCCAGGAGGACGTAAGTGTCTCGGCGCTCGAGCATCCCATCGTTGAGCAGAATGGGGCGCCGGCGCTTGATCACGATCGCGCCCGTGACGATCAGTCCCAGCAGCAGGAGGATGCTCACGACCGCGACCATGACCCGATTGGTACGGCGCTGTCGGTCGGCGCGAAGAAATGCTTCGGGCAACTCGATGCCGCGTCGCGCGACGAGCGGCTCGTCGCCGGCGAGCTCCACCCACGCATGCGCCGCGGCCCCGTCCGGCAGCTTGATCGCCGTGTCCGTGTAGGTGACCGTGACATCGTGTCTCACCGGGCGCGCCGTTTCCTTGAGCTCCGATTCCTGGAGCGTGGATGTATCGATTCTCTGTCGCGCGAGAGACGCTAGCGCGATGCGGCGAACGCCCGAAGAATCGGCGGAGTTGCGACGCGCGGAGTCTGGTATGAGATGGCGTGCATCCAGCGGCCTGCCATCTGGCCACACCCTGACGCGCCATTCCTCGGTGCGTCGTACTGCGGTACCCGTGGTGTGGACGTACCGCACCGTCCACCATGTGGGAGGGACATACGTGGAGGCGAAGCGTTGGGCTTCGGCGCCGAGCTTGTGTACTCGCAAGAACCGCGGCCATGCCTCGAGCGTGTCCCTTCCAATCCCCGTGAGGCGCGTCCACCCGGCCGGATTGCAGCCGCGCGCGAGGAGCATCGAGTCTGCCGTCTGGACAACGCGCGCTCGGTCAGCCGTGAACGGTGGACCAAGTGTGCGCTCGGGTAGACGCGCCACGGCGAAAACGACGCCGGCGACAACGGCAGACAGTGCGAGGCGGCGTGCGCGCGTCGTAAAGACGCCGGCCTGTCTCGGCGCGATTGGCTCTACCGTTTCCTCGGTGGGGACCGGCGTCCACGCCCCAAACCGGGCTTCCTCTGGTGCTGGCACGAGGCCGCGCTGCCTCACCCACCGCCACGCGACGACAAGTGCCGGTGTCAGCAGCGCGAGCAGAATGATCGCCGCCGTAACGCGATACTCCGGAGCGCTTCCCGACGCGGCGAATAGTCCGAACAGCACGAGGTCGTAGACGAAGTGCGCGACCACGGTGACGAGAAGTCCGAAGTTGATGAAGAGCACCGCCCAGAAGCAGGCATCGACGAAGATCTCCACGCCGCGCGAATAGGGAGGCCATGATTCGTAGTTCGAGTGGGCAAACCCGAAGATCAGCGCCGACGCGCCGACTCCGGCCGCCATCAACCACCGTCGCCCTGATCGTTGTCCGATCCAGAGTGAGAACAAGGAAAGGGGCAGCGCGCGGAACAGAGCTTCCTCCCACACGCCGGCATTCGCCGACACCGCTATCCCCGAGATCCAGGGCATCGGCGACGCGATCAGATTTGGATCGTCGAGCAGCTCGCTCGGCACCCACCAGCCGAACAGCGTGCGAGTCACCAGATAGAAGATCGCGACGTACGCGAAGGCGATCGCGGCTGCGGCGTAGCCGCCACCAACCAGGGAGGCGACTTCGCTGGTGCCGCGGAACCGCCACAACTTCCACCAATCGATATGCCGTGGAAACGCGGTGCGCGTAGCGGCTTCCGCAGCTGCGAGGATAAAGCCGACGAGGAGTGCCGTCGACACGCCGAGCAGTATCGCCAAGAGAACCTGCATCGCCTGGAAGGTCGCGGGTGACATCGCCGAGTCGTACGAGAACCAGCTTCCCGACAACTCGTTGATGCCCGCCGCGAGAGCAAGCATGCCGATCGCCAATCCAACAATCATCGGCTCGCGCCACCGCACGCTGCGCTGCCGCGCGAATGCACTGAGCGCGACGATTCCAACGATGGCTACCCCGAGACTACCCAGGGTCGCGAGCAGCGCGAGCAGGTCGTTCCACGACCGCATCTCGGCGTACCGTCGGCGGAAGGATTCGGGAATCTCTACGTACGGTCTGATACGCGCTGGAGAGTTGCCCGCGATTCCGACTTCGGCGCGGATCGGCGCACCACCGATGCGCCGGTCCACGCGCTCGAAGGTGTAGGT
>CATPBN010000193.1 GCA_955652635.1 uncultured Gemmatimonadaceae bacterium | reverse complement strand
GCGTGAGATTGGCGCCGGAGGAATGGCGACGGTCTATCTCGCGCGCGACATCAAGCACCACCGCAAGGTCGCGCTGAAGCTCCTCGATCCCGAGCTCGGCGCGGTCATCGGCGCCGAGCGGTTCCTCGCGGAGATCGAGGTGACCGCGAACCTTCACCACCCGAACCTGCTTCCACTGTTCGACAGCCGTGAAGCCGACGGTCTCCTGTATTACGTCATGCGGGATAGGACGCCCACGTCCGTCGCGTGGAGTGGCGTGTACCACACTCGTAGCAGAGCCCGATCGCTTCTCTTTCCCATCGGGGCACGCGACCGCGGCGATGTCAGTCGCATTCGTGTATGCCAGCGCGTATCCTTCGCTCGCGCTACCACTAGTCGCGCTCGCGGGCGCCATAGGTATGTCGCGCGTCTTCCTTGGCGTGCACTATCCCGGAGACGTTCTTATCGGGCAGCTAATCGCCGTCGCCACCGGTTTCTTCGCCTTACACGGGTGGCGGTGACAGCGCACCGGGCCTAACACATCGGTGACCTTCTGCTCAACCGCGCCGGAATAGTGAGGTAAGCACGCCCCCGGTTGCCCCCCGGGCGCGATTGACGCGTCGCAGCTGATCGAGCTCACCCTTGTCGAGCCAGATTCCGCCGCACTCCGGGCATTCATCGATCTTCACATGCTCTGCGCGCTGCTCTTTCAGGTCGGCGCCGCAACCAGGACACTTGTTGTGGTGCGCTTTGCGACCGTTGCTCTTTCTCTCTGCATCGAGCTTCATCCGCATCTCGTGGATGATCTCCAGATTCTTCTTCCCGAAGTACTCGTCCTCGTTCCGGCTCGGTTTTTCATCCATCGGCATGGTAACTCCAAAGCCAACTGATCAAGAATTATATACCCCAGAAGACGGCTGGATTTCCCTACCCGCAACCGTTGAGGATCCGTTTTGGCGCCGGCGCGTGCGGAAACAATCCTTCCGCGCGCCGAGCGTATCCGCGCGCTGGCCCACAATGTCCGCGCCGGTAGTATAGGTCCGCCACTCTCAAATTGATTCGATAGCTGCCCGGATCCAGCGCCGCTCCAGCTACCCAGCCGGCCGTCATCCCACCGCGTCCGACTCTGATCATCGAGATCGTTTGCGTCGCACTACGCGCGGTGGAAAGGAGCGCGACCAACAGCAAGCCGGCGGCAGCAAATCCCCACGCACGCGGAGACAGCGTCGCTTCCCGTCCCACACGGCGAATCCCGCTGGTCGCACCTATCACGCTCCACACGAGCATAGATTGCGCGCCGAGAAGAAGAACCACGTCGAAGGCGCTGACAACCATCGTCGCAACGATCGTCCCGGCAAGCACGAGTTGAGCGAGCACTGCGTCGCCGCTCTCGAGCTCAGCCCACTTTCGCAGCGACCTATAGAAAAGCACCGCGAAAACGGCGAGAAGTGCGACTGCCGGCACAAGTCCCCGCTCCGAAACGAACGCGACCCAGTCGCTGCTCGGCCACGGATTCGCGGTCATGCCCTCCTCGGCAAGCGAGCGATCGCTGGAAGGAGCGAACTCGACGTACTCCACCGGCCAGTTTCCCGGGCCCACGCCGAAGATCGGATTCGAGACGGCCATCCGCAGCGAATGCTCGTATTGCGCCAAGCGTCCGCGACCACTGCCCTTCTTGTAGTCGACGACTCCGCGCGCGGTGTCGAGGTAGGGCGATTCACTGCTCCAATTGAGCCTGTTTGGCAGCACGATCGCGATCATTCCGCAGATCACGGCAGCGAGCACGAGTCGCGCGAAGCGTCCGCCGACCATCCCTCCGCTCCAATACTTTCTCGATGCGATCATGGGGACGAACAGAACGACCACGCACACCGCAACGGCAAGCCACGCCGCCCGGGATCTCGATAAGACGAGAGCCGCCGCGACGACGCCGCCTCCGAGCGAACCGAGCAACGCGCCGAACGATCGACGGGCAGTGACCGTGCACCAGACAAGCGATGGAAGTCCGATCACGGCTGTGTGCGCTACGAAATTGCGATTTCCGAAAGTGCCGCCTGGCGCCCGGTTGGTGCTGAAGTACTCGCTATCCAATCCGTACGCCTGCGACAGAGAGAGCAGAGCCGCGCAAACGGTGGCGATGGCCGCGGCGATCAAGATCGGCCGGTAAGAGCCTCTCTCCGCAACGGACCGCGCTCCCCAGCAAACGATCGCGCTGGAAACGCTGATGCCGAGAGCGCGCTGGGCAATCCAGTGGTTCGTGGCGAAGAGCGCAGACGCAGCGCTCCAGAGCAGGAACAGGACGAGCAGCCCATCAGCGAGATCAAATGACAGCGAGCGCCGGCGCGCGAGCAGAAAGACGGCAACCATCAGCGCCACTGTATGGAGCACAAGCTCTTTCGGCACGAAGTATCGATCGAGCTCGAACAGCTTGTAAGGAAGCGCGACAACCGCGGCAAGAATGACGCCGAGCTGAATGAGTGTGCGGATGGTGCGGTCTACCATCCGCGAAATATGCTTCTTCTACTGTCCTCTGACCTGCACGCCGCCATTCACGGTAACGACACGGACGATCGGTCCACCGGAGCCGAGCTGCGTTTGAATCCGCTTACCGATCATTCCGTGAACGGTGACCGGAAACTCTATGTTCATTCCGCCATTGGTGGTCCCGGTTTCGAGACGGGCGTTGTAGGCGCGGGGAATGGTCAAGCACACGCCGCCATTGGTCGTTCGGAGATCGAGGCCACGTCCTCGCCACGAGCTTCCGGAAAGAGTCGCAGTCACGCCGCCGTTGGTCGTTTCTCCGCGAACGTCACCCGCGACATCCTCGACTCGGATTCCTCCGTTAGTCGCCTGAAAGTCGAGGTCTCCTTCGATTGATTCCGCGGAGACGCCCCCGTTCTGTGTGATCGCCTCGAGATTTGAGCGCTTGGGCACGTAGATCTCGTAGCTGACGGACCACCAGCTTCGGCGCTGTGAGGATGGACCATCGGCGTGGATTCGTCCGCCCTCGGTGCTGACTGTGATTTGCTTTGCCAGGGCTTCGGCCTGACTGTCGTCATTCGCATTGGCTTGAATCATGGCGACGACCTTCACTTCATTGCGGTCCCATCCATGAAACGAGACGCCGCCATTCTCCCGGCCGTCGACGGAGAGCGTCGACTGCGGTCGCAATGCGAAATTCCGGAGTTCACAGAAGTGCGCGCGATCGTGGTCCCAGCTGTTCTGGCAGTTTTGCAGCCAGCGCTGAGCGTGGCCGTCGTCCTGTGCGATGAGCGCGTAGGGAAAGGCGAGGACCGTGATTGCGAGTGCGCCAAATGGGATCGGTCTCATGGGCGGGTTATCCTATAGTTGCGTGCGTGACCTCAACCTTAGATAGCGCGAGTCCCTGAATGGTTGAAACACCCAGTAACAAAAGAGGCCCCACCATTTCGGTGGAGCCTCCGATGTTGAACGGACTACCGCGGGTGTCTACGGAGTGACGCTCGCGAAGTAGATCTCCAGGTTTGTTGGCAGCAGTCCGTAGTTCTTTGTTCCGGCGCCCGTCCAGGTCATTCCTGCGCTGCCGGGAAGTGAGACTATGCCATTGTAGTCTCCGATGAACGGCCGTACGGTAGTCCCTGCGGGGACTCCCCATGCCGAAGGATCGAAAGCGGACGTGGTCACGCGCACCGACCGCCAGCTGTTGCCGAAATCACTGGAGGTCGCGTAAGTCAGATCGACCTGAGTATTCGCGGTGTAACTGCGATCGTAGAACGCGACGTCTATCCGTCCGTTCGACGCAATCCCCAGCTCGGCGGCGAAACGATCGCCGCTCGGAACTGCAGCAACCACCGTTCGGGGCGACCATTTGGTGAGGTCGCTCGCCGGTGCCGATGTAAGAAACACCTTGGCGACTCCATCGACATCGATGTCGGCGTAGGCAACGTACAGCCGGTTGTCGACAGGATTGAACGCGGGCGCAGGATACGAGCCCGGACCACGGAACTGTCCGCCACTGATGTTGAAGCAATTTGGGGGGAAAAGACAAACCGGGTTTGTGAAGACACCGATTTGAAACGGAGTGCTCCAGCTTTGTCCGTGATCGGTGGACTTGCTCACGAAGATTGCCGTGCCCTTTCCGCCCTGGATCGAATTGTCGAAAGTGACGTAAGCGACGCTTCCATCGGAGTTGGTGACGATGCGCTGGTCCTGGTCGCTGCGAGTGCTTCCGCTGGAAACCTTCACCGGTCTGGAGAAGGAGCGTCCGCCATCGCCGGACGTCGAGATCCACACCGGCGAGTTCGATCCGAATCCGTGGAATTGCGCCCACGTCACGTAGATCGTCCCGTCCGCTCCGACTGACATCGCGTCGTGATCGGGGAATTGCCCGTTCGAGCCCTTTGAGATTCCCTGGCCGTTGAAGGCAGTGACGAGGCTCAGAGGATCGGCCGCGCCCCCGGCTTGCCACGTTGCGCCACCATCCGTCGACCGGCTGAGAAGAAGTGTCGTGCTTGTGCCATTGTAGTCGAAGCACGCGAAGTAAGCGGTGCCGTCGGGACCGAAGGCCGTGGCGGGATCTCCGCCAAAATCCCCCTCGCCAGTTCCCGGCACGCTAGGATCATTAGTGAAGCGTGTTACTCCGGGAAGGAATCCGTTCGGCAACGTGGGCGTCCACGTCTTTCCGCCATCAAAGGACGCATTCACGCCACAGCCGTTGTTGTAATTCCAATCGTTGTTTCCGGTGACGAGATTGCGCGGATTCCGCGGATTGAACGCGAGCGGCGTTTCGTTCTGAGAAGTAGTGTCGTTTGTTACGTTGACGAGGATTGTGACGGTCGGACCTCCGGATCCAGACCGCACCGCCGCAGCGCTGGCTGGCGCGCTAATCTGGTCTACTGGCGGTCTGTCGCTGCACGCGATTGCGACTGCTGCACATAAAATGGCGACGCAGGAACTGTAGATACGCATTGGAACCTCAATACGGGTAGAAGAAGGTGGGCCAAATAATTTCACGCGTCTCCTAGATGCGCAATGCGCCTGCCTGGCTATTCGGCGCGGCGGGCGGTGCTGCTCGTCGCCTCGAGCGGATCTTTGAAGGGGTCCATCGCCAGGCTAGTATGGTTGTATGGATTGAGCCCCTGAATTCGCGGTTCACCAGGTTCCTCGGTTGCGCTTCTGTGTGATGATGCCACCATCAGCGAACGCGTTTACTCCACAGAGGGGGGCCTAACGGAAAGCTCATCCGAGAATGCGTGAATCGGGCTCAACTGGCCCGGAAATAGCTTCATATGTTTGAATGACCTCACCCGGTGCCCGATGATAAGACTCATGCTCGTCCTGCTTGCCTGCACAGCGTGTGCATCGGCTCCCGCGACGAATGTGTCGACTGTAGCGGCTCCGGTTTCGACGGTGTCAGGCCCAACGCTGACCGGCGCCAGCAAATGGGCAGATTCTGCGGGGCGGCTGATCGACAAGGCCACCTTCGCCGGCGATCTCCAGGGGCTTCGAAATGCGGGTCTTTTGCTCGATCGAGCACTGGCCGCATATCCCAACGACGCCTTGCTGCTGCAGTACCAGGGATACGAGCTATACAGGGAAGCAGGCCTTGTTGATGCCGTCAGCCCAACAGCGAAGGCACAGCTTCCACTTATCGCGTCGACTGCGCGAGTCAAGCTGCTGGAATCCCTGGCGGCGCAACCGCTTGCTGAAACACACGCTCTTCTGGCGATGATGATGGGACGGATGATCGGATTGGATCAGATCTATTCTCCAACCTTGGGCCCGCTGATCCCCAAGGAGATGAACGCCGCGATAAGCATGGCCCCCAACAACCCGCGCGTCTGGCTCCTTCGTGGCATCCAATCGTTTTATACAAATCCAGAGTACGGAGGCGGCCTCCCGGTAGCGGAGACGCAGCTCAATAAAGCAATCGAGTTGTTCCGGACGGACAACCCTACGCCACCAGCCCCATCATGGGGCAGGGCGGAAGCGTATGTGTGGCTGGGGCAGGTTCTCCAGAAACAGAACAGGATCGCCGAGGCACGTGCGGCGTATAACAACGCATTATCGGTTCAGCGCGATTACCCTTGGGTAACCTACTCGCTGCTGCCATCGATCGTGGGGAGATGAGCGATATGAAACAGGTCCGACACTTTTTCGCGTTGGCGTGCGTGGTATCGTTCACCGCGTGCAGCAAGGACACCACTGGTCCAGGCAACACGACGAATCCGCCTCCGGGCGGGGGGACGACAACCGAGTCCGACGTCTTTCTGGCCGGCGCTCGAACCGCGTGGAGCTTTGTCGAGAACAACACCCAGGCATCGACGGGGCTCGCGAAGGCGCACGACACCTTCCAGTTCATAACGACGTGGGACATTGCCAGCCAAATCGGTGCGACCTACTCGGCGCACGAGCTGGGGATCATCGACGATGCCAACTATGACGGACGCATCAAGAAAATTCTGGCGACGCTGAAGACGCTGCCACTCTTCCAAGGCGCGGCATTCAACCGCTTCTACGATTCGCAGACGGGCCAAATGGTCGACCGGAATTTCCAGGCGTCGGCGACTGGCTTTGGGTGGTCTACTACCGACGTAGGGCGGCTGTTGACCTGGTTGCGAATATTGGCCGTCAATCAGCCACAGTACGCCGCGCAGGCAACAGCGATCAAGAATCGCCTCGACATGTCCCGCCTGATCAGCGGAGGAACGCTTCAGGGCGTGGATGTCGATGCCAACGGGAACACGGTATACTACGCGGAGACCGGACTCGGCTACGAGCAGTACGCAGCCGGAGGGTTCGCGCTCTGGTCGGAGCGGGCGTCAAACTCCCTGAATCCCACCGCCAACGCACAGGCAACGACCGTTCTCGGAGTAAATGTCTGGATTGACGGACGCGGGAATGCACGATTGACCAGCGAGCCATACATCATGATGGGGATGGAGACCGGCTGGTGGGCCTCTGCCCTGAGCGATCAGGCCCATGCCGTTCTCGCAGCGCAGCAGGCGCGTTACGACCAGCAAGGCATCATCACGATCGTGACCGAAGATGCCATGCCCGATGCTCCCTACTACTTCTATTACTACAGCGTTTACCACAACGGAAATACCTTCGTGGTGGAGGGGCCGGGTTACGGGACAGTGGTGGCCAATCCGCGTTGGGTCAGCTCAAAAGCGGCGTTCGCGTGGCGCGCGCTGATTCCAACGGACTACACTTTGAAGGCGTTCAACACCGTGCAGGCTGCGGCCATTCCTGGAGACGGTTGGGGAGCCGGCGTTTACGAGGGCTCTCTCAAGCCAACCGGCGATGCGAGTCTCAATACTGCGGGGATGATCCTCGAGGCGGCGTTGTATCAGAAGCGCGGGCAGCCTTTCCTGTCACAGCCGATCAGTTAGTTCTGGCCCCCCCCTCTGACGCCCGATCGGGCGTCAGAGGCTTGAGCGGATCCACCCTCCATCTACAGCGATGGAGCTGCCGGTGATGTAGCTGGCTCGCTCGGAAGCCAGAAATGCCGCGAGCGCGGCGAACTCGCGCGGCTCGCCCAGTCTACCCATGGGAATTTCCTTCTCCCATTTGGAGATCATGTCCGTGTTGGAGCCCGCGGCCTTGCCCCGCGCCGCGCGCGCAAGCTCCTGCACGCGATCGGTCCGGGTG
>CATPBN010000192.1 GCA_955652635.1 uncultured Gemmatimonadaceae bacterium | reverse complement strand
GTACACACCATCTCCCAACCCGGTCTCGGCGGCGCGCACGGGATGGGAGCCGGCGATATCAATGGCGACGGCCGGATGGACCACTGGGCGATGTGGGCAACGCTCAAGACGACGTGGTACGAGCGCTTCTTCGATTTCTATCCTCTCTATCTGGCAAGCTCCGGAGGAAGGACAATCGTAAATAACGGCAGGATCGTTTTCGACAATGAAGCGGCCCTCTCAGCATTGGATGTGTTGCGGCGCGGTTTTGCCGAAGGAGTTCTGCCGAGCTCGAATTTCGCGCTTGGACGCGATCCGTTCATGGATGGAACGGTCGCCATGAAGATCATCGGGCCCTGGTTTGTAAAGGAGCTGGACGAGCTCAAAGTTCGCGGTCTGCACTTCAACGTCGTGCCTGTGCCGGCGGCCGACGGTACCGATCCGGCGAACCAATTCGCGTTCGCCGACTTGCGGAGCATCGCGATCTTCTCCACGACGAAGCATCCCGACGCAGCGGCGCGCTTCGTTGCGTACCTCACGTCGCCCGCCGCTGACCGTCTCCTGATCGAGGAAGCGAGCCAGCTCCCGTACCGGCGCGGCCTCGCGGCCGATCCGCGATTCACGGTGCCGCTGGCTCGGTGGCCGACGCTGTCAACCTACGCGACTTACGTCGAGCGCTCGCGCGATCTCGATATCGACCCCGATGTCGTGGAGATTTTCGATCTTATTTCGGAAGCTTACGAGGAGTCCGCCATCTACCGGACTGCTTCTGTTCGCGATGCGGTGAAGAAGGCGGCAGCGGAAGCGAGGAACGTGGTGAATGCGCGCTGAGCAGAAATCCGGATCGTTGATGGCGGCGCCGTATGGGGTCTTCCTCCTCGTATTCGCCGTGTATCCGATAGCATTCGCTCTGGTTCTCGTCTTTTTGCAATGGGATCTCGTCACGGCGCCAGCGTTCGCCGGTGCGGACAACGTGCGGCTGCTCGTGCACGATGGGCGATTCTGGCGCGCCGTCGCCAATACGTTCGTGTTTCTCAGTATCCATGTGCCGCTCCAGATCGTCACCGCGCTCGGACTTGCGCTTGCTCTCAATCGCCAGCTCGCGGGTCGCTCCTTCTGGCGCGCGGCGTTCTTCCTGCCGGTCGTCATATCTGGCGCGGTCGTCGCGATCCTGTGGAGTAACCTCTACGCCACCGACGTTGGTCTGATCAACCGGGTGCTGGTGAAGCTCGGAGCGTCGCCCGTTCCGTGGCTTACCGATCCGCGAACGGCCATGCCCGCGATCGCGGTGATGGTCACCTGGAAGAACGTGGGGTTCTACGTGATCATCTACCTGGCCGGATTGCAGTACATCCCTCGGAGTTGCCAGGAAGCAATCGAGATCGAGGGCGCCTCGGCGTGGCAACGCTTCCGATATCTGACGATGCCGTCTCTCCTGCCTCAGCACATCCTGGTCGTCACGCTCTCGACCATCAACGGTTTTCAGCTCTTCATCGAACCGTACGTGATGACCGGAGGCGGTCCGCTCCGGCGCACCTACTCGGTCGTGCTCTACCTGTACAACAACGCGTTTGCCTATCAGAAAATGGGATATGCGGCGACCATCGGTGTGGCGCTGGCCTTGATCATCGGAGCAGTTATCTTCGTCCAGCGCCGAGTGATTGGCAGAGCCGAAGCACTATGAAGCTGCGCCGACGAATCTTACTCTGCGCAGAGTTGCTATGAAGCGAAATCTGCTCGCGCGCATCGCCCTATATGCCGGCCTGACGATCGCAGCTCTTACTTTCATCTATCCGTTCCTCTGGATGGCGTCGAGCACGTTCAAGCCTCCCGCCGAAGTCGGCTCACTGGCACTCATTCCGCACGACATCACACTCGACAACTACCGCACCATGTGGGCGCGCGCTCCATTCGGGCGGGCACTCGTCAATAGCATTTTTGTCGCGACGACCATCACTCTCTCAGTGCTGGTGTTCGGCTCGATGACGGCGTACGCGATGGCCCGTCTCAACTTCCGCGGCCGGCCGGCGCTCAATGCCGCGACGATCGCGGTGCTTCTGATTCCCGGCCAACTGACTCTGATTCCCCTGTATACGCTGATGGTGGAGCTCGGATGGGTCGACAGTTACACGGCGCTGATCGTACCGTACCTGTTCAACCCGACGGCAATCCTGATGCTGCGCCAGTTCTTTCTCCAAATCCCGCAGTCGCTCATCGACTCGGCCCGCATGGACGGAATGAGCGAGCCCCGCATTCTCTTTACGATCTTCTGGCCACTCTCGAAGCCAGTGCTGTCGATCGTGGCAATTTTCACTTTCATGGGCGCCTGGAACGAAGTGCTATGGCCACTGCTTGTCGTGCGAGAGCAGAACCTGATGACGTTGCCACAGCTGCTCACTGTCTTTGCGCTCGGGGGAGGAGCGGGGTCAGTCGGTGTCTCGCTCGCTTCGGCTATGGTTTTGGTGGTGCCCGTTGTCGTCGCATACGCGTTCCTGCAGCGGAACTTCATCGAGAGCATGGCGGGATCAGGGATAAAGGGATGACCCACCCAACTCGAGGTATGAAGCAAGGGCTATCAACTACCGCTCGGGCAGGCCACCGAGACGGAGAACACAACTAGGATGCCCTCCGTCTCGTTCGAGCATGTCCGTAAAGCCTTCGGCGACGCCACCGTAGTCGAGGACTTCGACCTCACCGTCGCGGATGGTGAGCTGTTGGTCCTCGTCGGCGGCTCCGGCTCCGGCAAGTCGACGATCCTCCGGATGGTAGCCGGCCTCGAGGAAGTCACCTCCGGGAGCATAAAGATCGACGACCGCGACGTCACCGCTCTGCCTCCGCGCGAGCGCGACGTGGCGATGGTGTTCCAGGACTACGGGCTCTACCCCCACATGTCAGTGCGCGAGAATCTGTCGCTGGGACTCCGTCTCAGGAAGATTGCGCGCCAGGAGATCGACCGGCGCGTCACGTGGGCAGCGGGCATGCTGGGCCTTGCGCCGCTGCTCGATCGCAAGCCGAAGCAGCTATCGGGTGGCCAGCGCCAGCGGGTGGCGATGGGCCGCGCGATGGTGCGCGAGCCAAAGGTGTTCCTGTTCGATGAGCCGCTGTCCAATCTCGACGCCAGTCTTCGCGCGCAGATGCGAATCGAGATCGGCGGCCTTCAGAGACGGTTGAACACTACAACCATCTATGTCACGCACGATCAGGTGGAAGCGATGACACTCGGCGATCGGATCGTCGTGCTCGCCGACGGCCGAATCCAGCAGATTGGCCGGCCCATTGAACTCTATCGCGCTCCCATCAATCGATTCGTCGCGGGCTTCATCGGCACTCCGCCGATGAACTTCGTGGATGGAGGCCTTCGTGAAGAGGATGGCGAGGTGTTCTTCAGGGCCGAGGGCATGAGCATCAGGGTGCCGCACGAGAATGCCGCAACATCCAAGGCCGCCGAGTCGCTCACGCTGGGGATACGCCCGGAAGACCTCAGGCTCAATGCTTCGACAACTCGAGCGGAAGGTGGCCCGGCCGGCGACGCATTCACGGGCCGCGTCGTGCTGGTGGAGCGCCTCGGCGGCACCAGCCACGTCCATTTCGACGTAGTGGGCGGCAGTCGCATGATGGCGTCAGTATTGAACGACCGGCTGCCCGACGTCGGCGAGACGATATCGGTTGGCGTGCCGCCAGATCGGGTGCACCTGTTCGCTGCGGACGGAAGGTCTATCTCGAATTCGGCTTCACTTCCGTCCTAGCGGATCGCGCTGATCTAATATCCCGGATTCTGCGTTATGCTTCCGCCCGATTTATCGATTTCCCCCTGCGGAATTGGATATAGATAGTTGAAGACCTTGAAATTCTTGCCAATGGCTGCATTCAAAACCGTGCTGGCCATCTTCCATCTTTTCAAATCATTGAAGCGTTGCGATTCGAAGCCCAGCTCTACTCTTCTCTCGTGCACCAACCAGGCTTTGACCTGGGCTTTGTCGACCGAGAGGACATCTCTGTCCGGCAATGTTCCAGCCGGTGGCAGAGCACCACCGACCGCGACGCCCGTGCGTGCCCGGTTCCTGATTGTGTTGATGATGGCAATGGCCGCGGGATAATTCCCGGTTTCATTGTACGCCTCTGCTTTCCAGAGCAGTACGTCGGCCAGGCGGATATAGATCTTGTTGCTCGGTGCATCGTCATTGCCCTTATAAACCGTATTCGTCGCGCCCAGCAACTTGTAAACGGCTTTGGCGGTGACGTTTACCGTGTACGCCAGCCTTGGATCATTGGCTTCGAACTCCGCGAGAAAATTGTCCGTGGGAGCGATGAAGCCCCAGTCCAGCGGGGCGCACAGCCCGTTGCCCTTTCTCGGCGTTTGGCCCGATTGGTGATCGTACTCAAAGATGACTTCCGTTTCGGTTCCTTCCTTCGCCACATCGAAGCTGTCGAAATAGTTGGGATTTAGACCGTAGAAGTTGAGGCTCTCCAATTCGGTCACGATGCTGATGACGTCTGTCCATTTCGCGTTGTAGAGGGCCACCTTGGCCTGCATAGCCAGTGCAGCTCCTTTGGAAGCTCTCCAATGTTCAACGGGATCGGAGTATTTGCTGCTTGGCAGCAGCGACTTTGCCTGCGCGAGATCCGAGCTTATTTGCGTATAGACATTGGCCGCCGTTTCTCTCTTGGCCACGGCGTAAGCATCGGTGAAGCTTTTGAGCGGCTTGACCAACAACGGTACGTCTCCAAAGTGATTCACCAGATCGAAATAATAGAAGGCTCTTAAGAAGTAAGCCTCGCCCAACGACCTGTTTTGCAGGGCCGGATCGATCCCGATTTTGGCCGTTATTGCCGCATCGGTCAGGTAGCTGATCGCCAGATTTGACCGGGATATCCCTTCGTAGTCATAGGTCCACTGGCCGTTAAAGGCCTGGTTGGAGGACGTGAAGTTGAAACTCTGGATCTGATCCATCCACGCCTGATCCCCATCAGGATTCCATTTCTTTTTCACATCATCGGAAGCGATGTCGTCGAGAATGAAATCGTCTCTGAAGACGGTACCTAGGTCCCATCTCCATTGGTTGAGGATGTTCAGTGTGCTGGAAAGCATCTGATAAGACCCTGTCACCGATAGCTTGACAGAATTCAACGTTGGGTCAGTGCTCACCTGTTCCGGTGTAAGCAAGCCGATGGGATCCTTGTGCAAATCGGTGCAGCTGAAGACCGACCCGATCAGAATCAATGCTGCCGCTCTATTCCTGGTTTTCATCGTTGCTCCTATCGATTTATGACTGCTGTATAAATCGATTAAAATTTCGCGTTGATTCCGAATAGGAAGGATTTCTGCTGAGGATAGGTTCCCCGGTCCAGGATATCTGTGGACTCCGGATCCAATCCTGTATAGTTGGTCTTCGTAAAAAGATTCTGGCCGGAGACGTACAGGCGTCGCGTCGGCCCGGGAGAGAATCCGACTTCGAGGTTTTTGAGGCGGAAATAGGACGCATCCTCCACAAAAATGCTCGACCTCTTGCTGCTGCCATTGTCGTTGAACGTGGTGCGAGGAATCGTGTTACTCGTGCCTGGTCCATTCCACGCGCCTAAGGTTGCGACGCTGTGGTTGAAGGGACGGCTGTCATAGTCCGTTATCTGCTTGCCATCGTTGTATTTGTCGACTCCGCCTACCCCCTGAAAAAACACAGACACATCAATGCGGTGGTAGTCGGCGGCCAGGTTCAGGCCGTACGTCATCTTCGGGATTGAATTGCCGATGAACGTTCGGTCGTTGTCGTTGATTATTCCGTCGCCATTCAAGTCCTTGAACCTTATGTCGCCCGGCTTGTTCGCAGGATTCACCGTGCCGTACAGCTGCGTGTTGATTTCAGCTTGAGTCTGATAAATCCCGTCAAACACGTAGCCATAAAATGCGCCGAGCGGATGGCCAACTTCTGTCCGGTATACGTCCCCAACGATACTCGGCAGGTTTGGGTGAAGTTTTTCCACCCTGTTGGTGACCGTGCCCAGGTTTCCGCTGATCGAGTAATTGAACGGGCCACCACTGTTCCTGAAATTCAGCCCGAGCTCATAGCCCTTGTTGCTCACGTCACCAGCATTGACGATGGTCGGTGAGACATTGCCTGCGATGGAAGGCAACGAAATTGGAAGCAGAATGTCAGACGTATTCTTCACGAAGTGGTCGATGGAGAGAGTGAGCTTGTCGCTCAATACGCCTATATCCAGCCCAATGTCCTGCTGTGAGGTGGTCTCCCACTTCAGATCGGGGTTGCCGTAGCGTGAGATGAGGTATTGGTCTCCGGACCTCGTGAGCAAAGTCAGGAAAGCGTAGTTGTCGATCTCCTGGTTGCCGAGCTTCCCCGTGCTGGCCCTCAGTTTCAGGTTGGATATCCAGGGGACATTCTGCATGAAACGCTCATTGGAGACTTTCCAGCCCACGGAAACCGACGGGAAGTAACCCCATTGATGATTCGTGGCGAACCTGGAAGAGGCATCTGCTCTGAAATTGCCGGTGATCATGTACCGGTTGTCTAGCATGTAGGTTGCCGAGCTGAACAACGAGAAAAGGCCCCACTCAGATGCGGAGCCTCCAGTGTTCTGATCCGTTGTCCCACCGTAATTGAGATATTGAAAGTTCTCCCTCACGTAGTCGAATCTTTGTCTCGATCCACCGATTGAAGACGAATAGTTGGTGATGTACTCGCTGCCGACGAGGGCGCTTAAATCGTGCGTTTCGTTCGCCTTGGCATAATTCAGGGTGTTGTTCCAGGTAACCGTAGTTTCCTGCCCTCTGTCCTCGTTCAATCCGGTCGGACGATTCTGACGACCGGTTCCCACGTCCAGCCCACTGCCTCCTCCGTTGTCGTCGCCGAAATTCTGGTTGAAGGCCTTGTTGTGTCTAAAGCTCAGATCGATGCCCAGATTGCTCCTGAATTTCAGGGCGTCCCGCAGCGAGTAATCCCCGTAAATGTTGCCAAAGGTTTTCAAGTTGGATCGTTTGTCATTTGCGAAGAACGCGAGCGCAATTGGGTTGGCGCCGAATTCGTAGATATTGTTGTTGTTGTTCCACGGCCGCGTGTAGAATGGCAGATCCGTAAACGGGTCCTTGGCGGAATACGTAGGATCAGTTGGACTCTTGAAAACCGGAATGATCGGGGGCCGGATCAAAGCATGACGGATTATTCCGGGCGCATCTCCGCTCGAGGAAAGCTTGTCCTGGTCGCCATAGGCGAGGACAAGATTGGTTCCGACGTTGAGCCGATCGGTCAAGCCAGCGTTGATGTTCGTCCTGAAGTTGAAGCGCTTGAACTGGTCGT
>CATPBN010000191.1 GCA_955652635.1 uncultured Gemmatimonadaceae bacterium | reverse complement strand
ATGGTCTGCAGCACTTCTTTTTGCTTCGGTGCGATCTCGCCGTAGATGCCTTCCTGCAGCAGCTCCAGGTATCCGATGATGACGTTGATCGGCGTCTTGAGCTCGTGCGAAGCCACCCCCACAAATTCCGCGCGGATTCGCTCGAGCTCGGCGAGCTGTCTCGCCATGGTCTGGTAGCTCGCTGCTAGCCGTCCGAATTCTTCCCTCTGATTCGGGGCTATGCCAAGATCGTGATCGAGATCACCCTCGGCGATGGCGTGCATTCCCCGCTCGAGCGCGTACACAGGCCTGCTTATGGAGCCCAGCAACCGGATTCCGATCGCGAGCGCCACCAATAGCGCAATGGGTAGAGCCCCAGCGACGAGTCTCTCTGCGTTGAGAGTTTCGTTGGTTGCATCCGCCACGCGTTGTCGGGTCCGGTTGCGGAGCGTCGTCGCGCTCGCGCCAAGCGCGCTGTCGACCGAGGCGATCGCCGGACGCGTTCGCTTTTGGGAAATCATCTCGGCGACGGTGCCGCGGCCTGCAGAAGCCTGTTCGTATTCGTCGCGCGCGGCCGCGCGAAGCGAATCGAGTGAGTTGCGAATCTGCGTGGCGGAGATATCCAGGCGGTAGCGATCGAGCGAGTCTGTCAGCGATACCAGGCCGTCGATCTCGTTCTGCATTCGCGTCGCGCTTTTCTGGTCGTGGATGAAAAGCAGGGCTAAGTCCGCGCGACGTGCGTCATCAGTGCGCTCGCGGAACGAGCCCAACACCAATGACGCTGCGAATTCGCGGTCGCGCAGGAGGCGGCTGGTCTCGTAGAGGTGTTCGAGAGACCTCAGCGAGAGGACCAGCGGGACAATTAGAACCACCGCGATGGCTAACAGGCCCCAGCTGAGGCGGGCGCGCAGGGTCATGTTGGAGGAGGCCTTTTGTCCGTGCTTTTTCTGTCGGGGTTCGTCGCGATGAGCCTGTAATAGTACCGAGGGCCGTGATGCAACGGAACCGCACCGGCGACGATAACGTGATCGCCAATGCAGAACAGCGCTCGATCAATGCGGTTGACACTCGCTACGAGCGTGGTCTACCTTGCCGCGCTGGCTGCGCACACATATGACTGCCCCCGCCCCCTATTCAAGAATCTCAGAGCTGCCCTCTCACGCTGGGGAAACCGTACGCGTGCGGGGTTGGGTGACTCATCTCCGTTCCTCGGGCAAGGTCGCGTTCGTCGTGCTTCGGGACGGCACGGGCCTGCTGCAAGCCGTTCTCGTCAAGAGCTCGGTTTCTCCGGAGACCTGGACGCGGTTTGGTCAGCTTACCCAGGAGACCTCGATCGAAGTCGAGGGAGAGGTGCGCCCCGATGCGCGGGCGCCGGGCGGTTTCGAGCTCGCGGTAAATGGCCTCTCCATTTATGGGGAGAGTCCGATCGACTACCCGATCCAGCCGAAAGAGCACGGAATCGACTTTCTGCTCGACAATCGACACTTCTGGCTGCGGACGCCCAGACAGCGTGCGATCGCCCGCGTACGGAGCGAGGTCGAGCAGGCGATTCGCGATTTCTTCTACGAGCGCGATTTTACTCTTGTCGACACTCCGATACTCACGTCCGCGAGCGGTGAACGGAGTGGACTGTTCTCAACAGAGTATTTCGAGGAGGGGACGGCGTATCTGGCCCAGACCGGTCAGCTCTACGGCGAAGCGGCGGCAGCTGCCTTCGGAAAGATCTACTGCTTCGGACCGACTTTCCGGGCCGAAAAATCGAAGACGCGCCGTCACCTGTCCGAATTCTGGATGGTCGAGCCCGAGGTCGCGTTCAACGACTCGGAAGACAACATGCGGCTGCAGGAAGAGTTTGTGTCGTACATCGTCGCGCGGGTCCTCGAGCGCCGTCAGCCCGAGTTGAAGGAGCTCGAGCGGGACCTCTCCAAGCTCGAGAGCATCAAAGCTCCGTTCCCCCGCGTCAACTACAGCGACGCGGTAGAAATCCTGCAGTCGAAAGGGAGCTCGGTGACTTGGGGCGATGATCTCGGCGCCGAAGACGAGGCGATACTCGTCCAGGATCAGGACCGCCCCGTGTTCATTTACAACTATCCGAAGCAGGCGAAGGCGTTCTACATGAAAGAGAATCCGGACGATCCGCGGACGGTGTTGTGCGACGATCTGCTCGCTCCGGAAGGGTACGGCGAGATCATCGGCGGGTCCGAGCGCGAGGATGATCACGACAAGCTGCTGGCTCGCATCGAGGCGGAGAATCTTCCAGTCGAGGCCTACAACTGGTACCTCGATCTCAGAAAATATGGGACCTTCGTGCACTCCGGCTTCGGCCTCGGGCTGGAAAGAACGGTGGCGTGGATATCCGGTATCCATCACATCAGGGAATCGATCGCCTTTCCTAGAACAATGCACCGACTCAAGCCGTGAGGATCGTTCCTCCCGGCATTTCGGAGGTCTGATGGGGTTCGACCAATACCACGAGCCGCCGGGCGAGCTCTCGGCGAAAACGCGCACCTTCGCGCGCATGATCACATCGCTTATCGAAGAGGCAGAGGCTATCGGTTGGTACGAGCAGCGCCTCGCGCTGGAGAAGGACCGCGAGGCCAGATCAATCATGCGGAATGCGCAGCACGAGGAGTTCAAGCATTTCGGGATGGATCTGGAATTCCTCATGCGGCGGAATAAAAAATGGCGCGAGGTGTTGCAGGGTATACTCTTCAAGCCCGGCGACATCGT
>CATPBN010000190.1 GCA_955652635.1 uncultured Gemmatimonadaceae bacterium | reverse complement strand
GTCGTATACTAGCCCCAGCTTTTTTTCCACATAAACGCGGTTTCGGAGTTTCCCACCACGATGATATTCGAATTCGAGGAGAACACCACACAGAACGCCCGCATGAAGGTCGTGGGCGTCGGTGGAGGTGGCGGAAACGCCGTCAACCGCATGATCGAAGAGCACCTGGAAGGGGTCGAATTCATCTCGGTCAACACGGATGCCCAGGCCCTTCTCAATTCGAAGTCAGACATCAAGATCCAGATAGGTAAGAAGCTAACCCGCGGGCTGGGAGCTGGCGCGCGGCCGGAGATCGGGAAGCAGGCCATCGACGAGAGCAGGGAAGAAGTCGCGCGCGCGATGTACAGCGCGGACCTCGTTTTTGTCACGTGCGGAATGGGTGGTGGGACTGGAACGGGCGCCGCACCCGTCCTGTGCGAGCTCGCTCGCGCAGCCGGTGCCCTGACAGTCGGGATCGTCACCAAACCCTTCCTGTTCGAAGGCCGCAAGCGCATGCGCCAGGCCGAGCTCGGCATCGCCGAGATGCGGAAGCACGTCGACACCATGATCGTCGTCCCGAACGAGAGACTCCTTGCCGTTGTCGGCAAAGGGATCCCGTTCCAGGACGCTCTCAAAAAGGCGGACGAGGTGCTGCTGCACGCGACCCAGGGAATCTCGTCGCTGATCAGCGTCACCGGCCTCGTCAACGTCGATTTCGCCGACGTACGCACCGTAATGCAGGAGGGCGGCTCCGCCCTCATGGGAACGGGCATCGGGCGCGGTGAAAATCGTGCAATCGAGGCCGCCCAGCAGGCGATCGCGAGTCCGCTGCTCGACAATGTCTCCGTTTCCGGCGCGACCGGCGTGCTCGTCAACATCACCGGCGGCGCCGATCTCACCCTCGGTGAAGTCCATCAAATCAACGAAATCATCCACGACGCCGTAGGGGAAGATGCTGAGATCATCTTCGGTGCGGTGCACGAGCCAGCCATGCAGGGCGAGATTCGCGTCACGGTCATTGCCACCGGCTTCGATCGGGAGCGGCAGCAGTCGGCAGCGACGCAGCAAAGTGTGATCCCGACGCCTTCGCCGCTCGTTCGGGGTTCGCCGGTCATTCCACTCCGCCCACCGAGGGGGAATGGGGCCTCCCGGAGCACTCTCGCGGAGATCCCGCGGCGCAACCCGCCCGTGGTCAATCCGCCTGTGACACCGGAGAAGGATCGATCGTCTCCAGAACAGGATCTCAGTGACATGGAGATTCCGACGTTCATTCGGAGACAGATGGATTGAGGCAGGCACGCATAAGACCCGTCAGCTATGCCGTCGTGGCGACCCTTGGACTGGTCGCTATTTGGCTTACCCCTCCGCTCGAGAAGAAGCAGGTGTTTCCGATGCACCCGGTTGTCGTTACGGAGCCGGGTCTGGAGCCTGCGGATTTCCTGCTCTCTCCACTCGTAGTAAAAGCCTCGAAGACGGAGCTCGTCGACACCCTCTCGATTGTGGGCGTAATTCACTCGAGTCTTTACAACGCTCTGAACGAGAGCGGCGTGGGCGTTCTCCCGGCCGAAGCGCGCCACAAGCTCGCCTGGTCCCTTGCCGACATCTTCGAGTACAAGGTCGACATGAGCCGCGACCTCACGCAGGGCGACAAGTTTCACATCCTCGTCGAGCGGCTCCAGAAGCCGAACGGCGCGATCATCGTCAATAAAATCCTCGGCGCGCGCCTGGCGCTATCCAACAATCATAACCCGCTCGAGGCGATTCACTTCGATCCTCCCGGCGGCGGCAGCACGCAGTATTACGACGCCAGCGGAATGTCGCTGCGCGCCGCGTTCTTGCGCGCACCGGTCGCCTTCCGTCGCATCAGCAGCATTTTCGGCTCGCGCAAGCACCCGATCTTTGGCGAATGGCGCAACCACACGGGAACCGACTACGCGGCACCGATGGGCACGCCTGTCCGCGCAATCGGCGACGGCGTTGTGATTTTCGTCGGACGGAATGGTGGTTACGGCAACATGATCGACATTCGGCATAGGAATGGAATGGTCAGCCGTTACGGGCACATGCGGAATTTCGCGCCAGAAATGCGTCCTGGAATGCACGTGGCGATGGGCTCAACGATTGGCTTCGTCGGAATGACGGGCTGGGCGACCGGCCCGCACCTGCATTTCGAGATCCGGGTTGGCGGAGTGGCGCACGATCCGAAGGTTGCCCTCCAGAGCAAGGGCGGGGAGCCAATTCCGGCCGGTGAGCGCGCGCTCTTCCAGAGGATGAGAAATCAGACGCTGGCGAGCTTGAGCGAGGCGCACGTACCGAACGCGACGGAGTAGGCGCGCTCGCGGGCTCAGGACTTATCTTCAACCCGGACTTCAACGTCCGGGTTTTTTTTCGTCTTCAATCAGCTCATTCCGAATGCCAGGCAGGATAGTCAGGCGCGCCGGCGATGTCCCTGCCCGCTCGCTTTGGACCAAAATAAGAGATGTCGCTCTTACCGACGTTGCCGCAGTCGCGCGTGCGGGTGCAATCCAGGGTTCGCTCGAGAGGCTGGAAGAGGTACTCCTCGAGGCGGACTTTGGCGTGCCCACGACGATGCGTCTCGTCGGCGAGATCGAGTCGGAGGCGCGGCGCGGATTGATCAAGTCTCAGGATCAGTTCCTAGACGCGCTTAGAACGTCAATCGAGACGGCGCTGCGGTCGGGAAACAGCGATCCCCGAATCATTCAGGCCAAAACTGCGCCAACCGTGATCCTCGTTGTCGGCGTCAACGGTGCGGGGAAGACCACCTTCATCGGGAAATTCTCCGACC
>CATPBN010000189.1 GCA_955652635.1 uncultured Gemmatimonadaceae bacterium | reverse complement strand
GCTCGACATCGAGGTGGATTATCGTGAGGGCACGATGCGCTTGCGCAATCCGGCAACTTCGCGCCACTTCTCGGATCGCAACATGTTCTGGGTCGGTTTGCCGGTGGTGCGGATCACGAGCACCGATGGGATCCCGCTTCACTTCGGACTGGACACGGGGGCGCAGCTGACGTTCGTGACCGAGACACTACTCGACAAGTTGCAGCTCAAGGCGGCGAGGACAGAGAGTCGGCGCGTGGGCGGCCTGGGCGGGGAGATCTCCCTGCGCGCCCCGGTGCTCCCCGACCTTCGCGTTCTCGTGCGCGGGTTTCCGATACTGTTCAAGGGCGCCGTCGTGCGGGCGCCGGTTTATCAGGTTCTCGCGTCTCTCGACGGAGTTCTGGGTGGCGATCTCTGGAACAGCGGCGTCGTGAGGATCGACATGACCGATGGAATCTTCGCGGTGAGCCGACCGACGAGCGGCTTCTAGCGCGTCCTGGATAGGGAGTGCCGGAGAGGGTAAACACCGGTTAGGTTGTTAGCTAACCATGCCGACCGACCGCGCCTTTCCTGTCGTATTTGCCGTAACGCCGCGATTCGACATCTTCTACGCGCTGTACACGCTGATGCACAATGCGCCCTCCGTGCTCGAAGAATGGAAAGAGCGAGCGATGGCCCGCCTTCCGCGCGACTTCGAGCGCGTTGCCAAGCGGGTCGCGCCGGTCCCGCTTTTCTGGCCGCTGCTCGCCGATTCCCTGCAGCGAACACAAGGCGAGATGACGTTTGACGAGATCGTCTCGAATCTTCGCGAGATGCCGGCGGAGGATCTACAGTCGAACATCCTCTCCGGAATCTTTCACGACGCTGCGACTGCGCGCGCGCTGGTCGCCGGAAAGAAGAATCTTCGTCAAGTCATCGACAACGAGAAATCGACCGGCGCCGGGCTGCTGGGCTATTTCGGATTATGCCCTTACGACGCGAGCTCGGATGCGGCGAAGGCGGTCACCATGCTGCTATCGCACCCCGATACATTTCGCGACGAGCTAGCGCTCGTGCTCGAGCGATTCTGGCAGACCGGATTCCGCAGGGACTGGTTGGCACTCGAGCCGGAGATGCGCGCGGAGTCATTTCGCATGACGGATCTGGAGGATGAGGCGCCGCTCCAGGAGTTGGCCAGCGAGCTCAAGTTGCCGGTCAGTTTTGATGCAAGGGCGCGCGAGGTTCGTCCGAAGAGCGGAGTATCCATCGCCTACGAGCGCATCGATCGTTGCTTCATAATTCCATCGGCGTTCAACACGCGACGCTGGTGGGCGAAATACGAGAGCAAGACCGGACGCGTCAGCCTCTATTTCCCCATCGTGCGTGACCCCGATGCTGCCAATCTGATGGTATCGGATGTCGGGGTCGCGGGCAAAAGCACAGTAGCCTCGCATTCGGATGTAAACGCCGAATCGGTATTCCGAGCGCTGGGAGATACGACCCGCTACGCGATCGCCTCGATCCTTGCGCGGAGCCCAACGACGTCGGCGGAGCTTTCGCGCAGCCTCAGGGTGTCGAAGCCGACAATCACGCATCACGTGCAGGCGTTGCGGGCAGCGGGGCTCATCGCCGAGACACCGGCTCACGGATCGACAAAGCTCTCGCTCAGCAGAGCGACCGTCGCCGCGGTTTCAGAGGCCGCCGTAGAGCAGCTGTTCTCTTCGACCGGCGAGCTGCCACTGGTTACAACCCGAAAACGCCGAACCGACTGAGCGCTCATTCCAGGATTGGGTGGGATCATTGGCTCCCTCCCGCGTTAACCGAATAAGGACCGCTTGCCGCGAGCCAGCGCCGCGAAACCGCCAATACCAAAAAAGAAAAGAATTGCAACATTCTAAACCTTTTGGCCGTAGAGTGGGTCTAAGAGTTAGAGCCTGGAATTCTCCGAGCCCCGATTAGTGCTACTGGCTGAGCTTGTAGGACGGGTGGGCCACCAGTAGCCAGCCCCGTATCCGAAAGGATGCGGGGTTTTTTCGTATGCGGCTCCGGACTTTCAGCACTCTCGCGCGAACTATAGGTTTGCCGTTCTCTACGAGATGCCGATGGAGCGCTGATGACGGAAGTATTCGAAAAGAAATTGCTGGCTGGAAAAATCGCCATTATCACCGGTGGTGGAAGCGGGATCAATCTCTCCATTGCGAAGCGATTCGCGGAGCATGGAGCCAAGGTTGCGTTGATCGGCCGGACTCGGGAGAAACTCGACGCTGCCGCGGGCGAGATTCGCGAAACGGGAGAGGTTGCATCCGGGCATCCCGCTGACGTGCGCGACTACGACGCTCTCGCTGGCGCGATAAAGTCGGCGCGTGAGACACACGGCGAAATCGATTTGGTCGTCTGTGGGGCTGCCGGAAACTTTCCGGCGCCCGCTCTCGGCATGTCTGCGAACGCGTTCAGGTCGGTGGTCGACATTGATCTGCTAGGCACTTTCAACACATGTCGAGCGGTCTTCGAGCATTTGAGGCGTCCGGGCGCTTCTATCATCAACATATCCGCCATGCAGGCCTTCACTCCAATGCCCATGCAGGCGCACGTCTGCGCGGCGAAGGCGGGAGTGGACATGCTGACGAAGTGTCTCGCCATCGAATGGGGGCCGGAGGGTGTGCGTGTGAACTCGATCGCTCCCGGGGCAGTCGACGAGACCGAAGGCATGCGTCGTCTCGCCCCGACTCCGGAGATCCGGAAGCAGTACACACGAGCCGTTCCGCTTCAGCGCTTCGCCACCAAGGACGAGATCGCGGATCTCGCGCTCTTTCTGTGCAGCGACGCTGCCAAATTCATCAGCGGTGCTATCGTCGTGTGTGACGGCGGGCAGTCGCTCGCCGGACTGGGCGTCAACATGACGGCCGCGATGCGCCCGCGCGCATGAGCGAGATCCGCCGCCTCGCGATTTTCTGCGGGTCGAATCCCGGCGTGCGCCCCGATTACGTAGAAGCGACGCGCTCACTCGGAAGACTACTCGCTCAGCGCGGAATCGGGATCGTCTATGGCGGGTCGAGCGTGGGCCTGATGGCCGCGCTGGCCGACGCAATGATGGACGAGCTTGGCGACGTAATCGGAGTGATCCCCCGGATGCTGGTGGAGCGCGAAGTAGCAAACAAGGCGCTCACGGACCTACGAATCGTCGAGTCGATGCACGAGAGAAAGGCGCTGATGGCTAAACTGGCCGACGGGTTCGTCGCGTTGCCCGGCGGTATTGGTACGCTCGAGGAGTTTTTCGAGACGTGGACCTGGGCGCAACTTGGCATGCACTCCAAGCCGTGCGGATTGCTCAACGTCGCAGGGTACTTCGATCCGCTGCTCACGTTTCTGGATCACGCGGTCTCGGAGAAGTTCGTGCGCGATGTGCACCGTTCCATGGTCGTTGTGGAGCGCGACCCAACCGCTCTACTCGCGCGTTTTGAGAGCTACGAGCCGCCGCGTGTTGTGAAATGGCTCAACGCGGGGACGATTTAGTTCTTCCTGGTGTCCCGCTTCGATTGCGTCGCTGTTTTGAGGTCCCTCACCTACCGATAAAGTGATGTAAGTGCGCGGGAAGTGAGAACAGATCGCCTGCGTTGATCCTTCGCGGCCGCGGCCACTGATAACGAGTTGCTCGACGGGCGGTGAACCAATCTCAATGCAACCGAGCCCGACAGCTAAGGTCAACTCCAGGTGAGCTCGTCGATCGAGCGCGGCCAATCCTGTTTCAGGAGACGCGATAGCGCGCGATCGGCGAGGAGCTTTCCCTCGGTCTGACATCGCGGACAATAGTTCGTCTCATTGTCGGCGTAGCGAATTCTTTGAACCGGCGTCCCGCATACCGGGCACGGTTTGCCGAATTTTCCGTGTACGGCCATTTCCTCGCGGAACGCCGTCACTTTCGCGGGGAAGTCACCCCTGGATTCTTTGCGCAGACGGTCGGTCCATTCGATCAGTGGCGCCCGGGTGGCGTCGAACAGGCGCTGGATTTCCTCGTCGCTCAGCCGCCTGGTGTGCTTTACCGGCGACAGTCTTGCGCGGTGAAGAATCTCGTCCGAGTAGGCGTTGCCGATTCCACTGAACAATGTTGGATCGGTCAGCGATCTCTTCAGTGTGTGATTCTCACGTATCAGTCGTTCTGTAAACTGGTTGAGATCGGACTCCAATACTTCCAATCCACCCCGCTCAAATTGTTCCAGCGATTTCTCTCCGCGCACGAGCCAGAGCGAAGCGCGACGCTTCGAGCCAGCCTCG
>CATPBN010000188.1 GCA_955652635.1 uncultured Gemmatimonadaceae bacterium | reverse complement strand
CTCCCGGCCGACGGAGCGATTGGTCACTGATATAGGCGTAGCGGACGCCCATCTGGTCGAACGCGTAGCGCACCCATCCTTCGTTCTGAGTCTCGAGCCACGAGTGCATCAGCGCTACGCGCGGGACGCGGATCGAACGCTGCCGCGCGGCAATCGCACCACCTACTGCGACGCCATTCATCCCGAGGGACTTGACGACGTTGCGCGTGGCGTCGGTGGGACTGTTGATGATGTACGTGCCCGCCGGATATTTCGTCGCGCCGACGGTAAATGGCTCCTCTGCAATCTTTACAGCGGCGGGCGCAACCTTCCAGGGAAGAAGAGCCGAGCGCCAGTCACCCAGGTGACGCACGAGGAGGACGCCAGGCGAGCCGCTGACATCACCGTCGACGTGCGCATCGGTGGTGAGCATTTGCATCGGCTTCGAGAGGATCGTCGAATCCGAGATCTTGAGCGTCTGCACGTGACGCAGCTCGTCGAGCGTCCAGCCAGTGTCGTCGTACGGTGGCGGATCGTCGGCCTTGAAATGCTGGATGGCGACCAGCGTGCGCGCAGTCGCGGCGTATGGCTGGTCGAGCCGAACGATCCAGTCACCGGTGTGAACTTGCACTGTCGAGTCTTTGGCGGTTTTTGCCGGAGCAGCTGAATCGGCGGCGCTTTGCTTCGGCGGGGTCGTCGAACCTTTGAGCGCGAAATCGCTCGTGGCGATACTCACCTCCGTCCCCTGCGCCCGGAACAGATTTACGAGATCGGCAGCCTCTGCGGCGTGACGCTGATTTCGCGGAATCACGAATGCGTACGGCGCACTCGTACGTCCCCGCGCTATCATCCGCTCGCCTTTCGAAACGAAATTCTCGAGAAACGTCTCGCGATGGTCGGCAGTGTACTTGAGCGCGATGAGCGCGCCCGACTCCTGATAATTGATGTTGCTGCGAATGCACCACTTGATGCCGTTCACCGGCGGGTTGGACCGGTCCCAACGGCGTGATGTATCGGCAGCAGGGAGTCTCACTGTAGTGCAGCCGGCTCCGCTCGAGGTGTACGTCTCGTAAAAGCGTCCGATCGAGTTGTGGAGATTCGCGACGGAAAGAAGTGTGTAGTTCGGCGCCCATCCGTCGTAGAATCCGTGCGTCCACACACCGGGCAATCCTCTGCGGGTGAGCTCGGTGATCTCCTGGTAGGCGAGAGTGTGCCACTCGTCGACTACTATAGGATCGTACTCATCGTTGTATGGGCCCGTTCCTGTGCTGGCGTAGAGGAAGGGAACCGATTCGTGCAGATCGTGCGCGACGGTCGGGTGCCAGTAGAGAAATCCACGCAGGAAGTTCCTGGTGAGATTCTGCGACATCACCATGCCGTCGCGGTTATTGTCGTGCGCGGTGTACTTGCCCCAATAGATGAGAGGGATGTTGTTGTTGCCGAGCTTGAGCGCCAGCGATTCCTTGATGACATCGACCTCGCGATCGCGGCCGTCCACCTCGGTGACGGGCGTGATGAGCGTGATGACGTTCGCGCGGATGTTCTTCACGAATTCCGACTCGTCGACGGCGAGACGATACGCGAGCTCCATTAGCATCTCGGGACTGCCGGTTTCCGGCGAGTGGATCGAGCCGCTCAGCCAGTAGACCGGTTTCGTTTCCTTGATCAGGCGAGAACGATCAGTGGGCTCGAGACCACGCGGATCGGCAAGTTGTCCAAGGGCGAGGCGGTTCTGCTCGAGCTTGGCGATGTTCGCTTCGTCGGAGATGGCGACGACGATCGATTCGCGGCCCTCTTCACTCTTGCCGAGCGAGAACTTCTTGACGCGATTCGGCGCCGCCGCGGCGAGCGCCTCGAAGTACCGATTAAGATCGGCGACGTACGAGAGATGCCCGAGAGTTCCCGGTACGTATCCCAGCACTTTGAGTGGAGTCGGAACGGTCGCTGACGCGGGGAGCGTCGAGACGAGTTCAGTCGTGAACTTCCATCGTGGATCGGTCGGTGTCAGCTCGCGGATCTTCGCCGAGTATATGGAATCGATCGATTGTTGAGCGGAGGCGCGCGGCGCAAACAGGGCGCAGGTGAGTAGGGCGAGAGAGGGGAAAAATCGTCTGGCGGTCATCGGGTGAGATCGGGTAGGAGACAACTCGTGCGATAAACTGCTCTCACGTTCAGGCTCCGTCCAGTTGTTTTGAGTCTGCTTAGATCACACGCGTGCCTGCAAGGTCACCAACCTCTCCGCCGCCTTCTCCAACGTCTCCAGCTTCTTGCAGAACGCAAAACGAGTAACTGTTCGCCCCAACTCCGGACGCGAGTAGAAACTCATCCCCGGCACCGTCGCGACCCCAACCTCCTTCGCCAACCAAATCGCAAACTCCCTCGACTCGAGATCCGAGATCTCCGAGAAGTCAGCGAGTATATAGTAGGCGCCCTCCGGCGCGGCGTACTTGAATCCAGCTTCGTCTAGAGCCGAGCACATGATGTCCCGCCGAGCACGGTACTCGAGCGCGAGGTGGTTGTAATAATCGGAATCAAACGCCATCCCGATCGCACCCGCGGCCTGCAAAGGCGCCGGAGCTCCCACCGTCAAAAAGTCGTGGACCTTGCGAATCGGTGACGAGAACTCGGGCGGCGCGATCGCATACCCAAGTCTCCACCCGGTGCACGAGAAAGTCTTCGACAACCCGGAGATGGTGACAGTCCTTTCTCGCATCCCCGGCCACGTAGCCAAGACGTGATGCCCGCCCGCATACCGGATGTGCTCGTAGATCTCGTCCGTGATCGCGATCGCATCGTACTTCTGACACAGCTCCGCGATCAGTGAGATCTCTTCCCGCGTAAAGACTCGGCCTGTCGGATTGTGCGGTGTATTCACGACAATCGCGCGAGTGTTGTTCGAAAAGGCAGCGCGCAGTTTATCCGGATCCAAACGCCAATCCGGCGCCTCCAACGGCACGAACACCGGCCTCGCGCCCGCGAGTATGGCGTCCGGACCATAGTTCTCGTAATACGGCTCGAACACGATGACTTCATCGCCGGGATCGATCAGCGCGAGAAAGGTCGCCGCCATCGCTTCCGTTGCGCCGCAACAGACCGTGATCTCCCGCTCCGGATCCACGGTCATCCCGTACCAACTCCGGTACTTCTCGGCGATCGCCAGCCTCAGCGACGGACTGCCCCAGGTAATCGCGTACTGATTGATGTCGCCCTTGATCGCCGCGCACGCCGCCACCTTCATCGGCTCGGGCATCGGGAAATCGGGGAATCCCTGCGCGAGATTGATCGCGCCATATTGGTTCGCCACGCGAGTCATCTCGCGGATTACTGACTCCGTAAATGTGCTCGCGCGCTTCGCCGTGCCGGCGCGCGCCGAGGTGTTTTCAATGCTGGTCATTACGTCCGGAACTGGGGATTACTGATGATTTCGATCACCCCGCTGCTACCGGCCCGCAATCCGAACTTGGCTCCAGCCTGGGTAACGTCGTAATAACGGAATTCGACTACCTGATAGGCTTGGATGGTGCGAAGCGAGTTGAGATCGCCAAAGGATTGGCCGTCGAGGAATACGATCGCGAACTCGGTGCCGCCGCCACCACCGAGTGTCGAAGTCAGGCCATGCGCAGCCAGCCAGTTCGGACGCAGGCGTGCAATCGCATCGTACGCAGTCGTGGCATCAGCGTGTGCGGCGGCCATCTCGTCGAGAGTCAGGATGTTGGGCCTTCGAGGAAGCACACCTACAGGCACAGTGCCCTGTGTAGGGGTGGGACCCGCGCACGCCATAATCGCAGCGAGAGCCACTGGATAAAGATGTTTGACCGACATTGGGTCCTCCCAGTTTGGTCAGCGTTGCTCTATCAACTCTACAGACGGAACTGATTTGACGAATCATAGCCTATTCCCGAAGATGCGCGAGCGCCGGTAGTTCGCTGGGTGGAAATGCCACGACAGAAACTCCCTTCTCGCGGGGTACCCATGGGGTCGACACTTCTCGTAGTAGTGGTCATCATCGTTGTGGGAGCAGCCTGGCTATGGAAACGGGGCAAGCCACCCACCCCCTGACAGCCAGCCTGTCTTCACTGGCAGACACCAATTGAGCACCTTATTTTCTCCACCCCACCAACAGGAACATCGGAATGCCACAGTTCTTGATCGAGCGCCAGATCCCCGGCGCCGGCAAACTCTCCAGCGACGAGCTCAAGGCCATCTCCCAGAAATCGTGCGGCGTGATCAGCGGCATGAATCGCGACGGGAAGGACGTCCAATGGGTCCAGAGCTACGTCACCGGAGACAAGATCTACTGCGTATACAATGCCCCGAACGAAAAAGCAGTGAAGGAGCACGCCACCAAAGGCGGATTCCCGGCGAACAGCATCATGAAGGTCGCGAGAATGATCAGCCCGATAACCGCCGAGACTGGCTGAGCGCGCGAGGTCGCTCGCTGCCCCTCACCCGGAGGTAGCCGTAGACGATCCGGGACAGCTCGCTCGCGGTCTCCGCCGGGTGCGACAGGAAGTCGCCGCTCGATAACCCGCCGCCAGCTTCCGACAGGACGGCGGTCTCGAGCGCATGCCCGATCAGCGTGACCACGAACCTGATCGCGCGCTCGGGGTGGGGATGGCCTATGTCCGCCCGGCGATCGCGAAGCAGCCGCTCAAACAGTCCAAGAGTCTGAAGCCGCAGCTGCTCCGAATGCGACCTGAATGCAGGGTCCGGGTGAGTCTGGGCATAGAGGAGAAGAGCTCGAACCAGGGAGCGCCGGATGCGATACCCCTCGATCATCCCCGACACCAAAGTGGAGAGGAGATCGGCCGTCGGGGCTCCTTCCCACTTGGCGGGATCCAGCGCGAATTCGTTCGCCGCAAAGGAATCGAGGAAGAAGCGCTCGTAGACGGCCTGGAGCAGGGAATCCTTGTCGCGGAAGCGCTTGTAGACATTTCCCACCGACATGCCTGCCTGGGCGGCAATCGCCGGGACCGTAGCTCCTTCGAGCCCGTCAGATTCCAGCGTCCGCTCGGCCGCGTCGAGCAGCCGCTGGAGCGTATTTCGGCCGCGTTCCTGGAACGTCGGCAGTGAGGCAGATGTCATTAAAGTGAATTCTAATTCACCCTAAGGTGAATAGCAATTCACTCCTACTGGCTGGATCCAAAACGACCTCGATCGCGCCGGCGACGTTGCCCAGACCAAAACGACTCTGCGCCTCGGCCCCATTGTAGTAATGAATCTCAAGGACTCCAATCGCGTCGAGCGTTCTAAGCGATGTGAGATCACCGTACAGAATGTGATCGAGGTAGACCCTGGGGTAGCCCGTGTCCGATCCGGTTATCGTGGTCTGGCCGTGAAACTGTAGCCAGTTGGGCCGGAGCATGCTCACTGCATCGTAGGCGTTGGTGGTATGCGAAGCGAGGATCTCCTCCCTTGTGATGACTCTGGGGTCACGCGCCGCCCGGGTAGTCGACGGAGGAGCGCAAGCGACCAAAACACCTGCGACGAGGCCAGCGAGCGGAACGATTCTCATTATCTACCTCCCATTTTAGCCAGAGCAGCGCGGATCAGCTCGGCTGCCGACTTTGAAGCTGCACCAGCGTCGAGCGCGGCGCGAACTCCCCGCTCGGCATCGACGCTGGAATAACCAAGAGAGACAAGCGCGCGCAAGGCGTCATCGGCCGCCGCGGTCGCCGGAGCAGCCGAGGGCCCTGTCTCGCCCAATCCATCAAGCTTGTCGCCGAGATCGAGAATCAGTCGCTCCGCCTTCTTCCTTCCTACGCGAGGCACGCTCTGAAGTGTCGGAATGTCTTTCTCCCGAATAGCCCGGATCAGCCGCGTAGCCGAAAGTGCCGACAACAGGCCGATCGCCAGCGACGGCCCGACCCCGTTTGCGGTGAGCAGCTTCTCGAACAGTCGCTTCTCGAACACGCTCACGAACCCGAACAGCTGCCAGGAATCTTCCTTTACCACCAGCGACGTGTGCAGCGTGACGTCCTCGCCCGCCCGGGGCAGCGTCTCGTATACGCCCAGCGGGATCTTCATCTCGTAACCAACGCCTCCACTCGTCATCACCTCGATCGAGTCGAGGTCTTTTGCGACGAGCTTTCCTTCGATGAGCCCGATCAACGGACCGAGAACCTGATTGGCTGGATCTTCGGCAAATCGGGCGCAAGCGCGAACGCGAGCGCGGCAGCCACGCCGTCAGCCGCGTCGGTCGGCTGCGGCGCCGATTTCAATCTCAGTAGTCGCATCACCATGAACTGCACCTGGAGTTTGGTGGCCGCGCCCGTGCCTGCTACAGCTTTCTTGATCTCCGACGGCGGGTATTCGTGAATCTCGATCCCCGCCTGCGCCCCCGCGAGGAGTATGACGCCACGCGCGTGGCCGAGTACGACCGTCGTGCGCACGTTGCGCGCGTAGAAGATGTCTTCGATCGAGAGAACCGTCGGCTTGTGTCGGCGAATCAGCTCTGCCACGCCGTCGTGGATCTCCGCCAATCTCTGCGCCAGGTCGTCGCGCGGCTTGGTGCGGATGACGCCGCATTCCACGAGCGTCAGCGGATTGCGACCTTCCTTTCGAACAACCCCGTAACCCGTGACCGCGGTGCCCGGATCGATGCCAAGGACCACGACGGGTCCTGACTCACGCACCGGTCATCTGCTCGACGTCCATGTCGAAGTTCGCCGAGACCTTCTGAACGTCATCGAGGTCCTCGAGCTCCTCGAGCAGCTTTATCACCGACTCCGCGTTTTTCCCCTCGACGTGCACGGTGCTCTTGGGAATGAAGGCGACCTCGGCCTCTACGATCGCAAACCCGGCTTTCTCGAGCCCGGCCTGGACGGTGTGCATCGAATGCGGGTCGGTCGTCACGATGTACTGCTCGCCTTCGACCTGGAAGTCCTCGGCTCCGGCGTCGAGTGCTGCTTCCATCGCTGCGTCTTCTTCGTACTTCGTCGAGTCGATGTAGATCTGTCCCTTGCGGTCGAATAGGTACGACACCGAATGCGGAGGACCAAGGTTGCCGCCGAGTCGGGTGAGCTTGTGCCGGATCTCGGCGACGGTGCGCGTGGGGTTGTCACTCAACGCGGAGATGAGGATCGCGACGCCGCCGGGTCCATAGCCTTCGTAGGTCACCTCGGTGTAGTGAACGCCTTCCAGCTCGCCCGTTCCCTTCTTGATCGCGCGCTCGATGTTCTCCTTCGGCATCGATCCGGCCTTTGCCGCGTCTATCGCAGTGCGGAGCCGAGGGTTGTGGTCGGGA
Organism: uncultured Gemmatimonadaceae bacterium; assembly: GCA_955652635.1. GTDB lineage: Bacteria > Gemmatimonadota > Gemmatimonadetes > Gemmatimonadales > Gemmatimonadaceae > UBA4720. The sequence goes on along the minus strand of CATPBN010000188.1, from coordinate 10,842 downwards.
TCGCCACCGGCGAGCTTCGCCGCCATCGTGATCTCACGAATGAGCTTCGTGAACTGGGCGCCGCGCTTGGCATCGGTCGCTGCCTTGTAATGCTTTATCTGCTTCCACTTGCTATGGCCGGCCATGATCAGCTGGGATGAAATTGTGTGACTGTGTGCCGCGCATGTCCCGCAGTCGGAGACGCCGCCAGCTCCTGCACCAGCGTACTGAGCTCTGCGCGTGATGCCTCATCTAACTGCCCGACGGCGGCTTTGACAAGGTCCTCAAACGCGACGGCGCACCGGGCTCGATCGTGCCCGGCCAAGGCGCCAGTGATGCCGAACGCAGTGGACCTGATTCCGCTCGGGACCGCCAGCGACGACAGCCACTGTTTGGTGTGCTCGGTCCGCTCGAGCGTAACGTCCCGGCTCAGCTGATAAGGGGGGACAATTCCGGCGCACAGGCGTCCGAGCTGGAGGCAGGCCAAGAGCGTCTCGCGGTCTCCGCCCAGCGACGCCCGGCCCGACAGCGCCGCCAGAGCGCGAAATCGAAAAACAGGGGTAACAAGAGTGTAGCGAAGTGGCTGGCCGATCACTCTCCGAATCTAGGCACGGACTCACCCCTCGGCTACATTCCGATCATATGGCCGTTCCGGTCCTGAACCCCCCAAAATCGATACTCTGGGTAGACGACGAAGGTGAGCTCCTCGAGCCCCATCGCATCTTCCTTCGTTCCAAAGGCTATACCGTAGAGTGGGCGAGCAACGCAGACGACGCGGTCGAGCTGCTGAGGCGCCGTCCATTCGACATCCTGCTCCTCGACGAGCAGATGCCGGGCAGGCGCGGGCTCGAGGTGTATCGCGACGTCCGCGAGATCGCTCCGACGCTTCCCGTGGTGATGGTGACCAAGAGCGAGGAGGACTCCACGCTGAAGGAAGCGATCGGGGTGAACATCAGGGATTACCTGGTGAAGCCGATCAATCCGCGGCAGGTGCTCACCGTGGTGACGCGGATCCTGGAAGGACCGCGCATCCGACAGCAGGCGATAGCACGCAGCTTCGTTGAAAGATTCCGCGCGATCGAGCTCGAGCGCGACCACAACCTCGACTGGCGCGGTTGGATAGACCGCTACGACGAGCTGATGCGCTGGGATGTCGATCTCGCCGCGGCAGGCGAGATGGGCTTGTACGAGTCGCTACAGGGTCTGTATCCGGACATGCACCGCGAGTTCGCCCTGTACATGAAGGAGAACTATCCGGAATGGCTCAAGAACCTCGAGGGGAACCGTCCGCCGCTCTCGATCGACATCGTCGCTGAATTCCTGCTGCCGATACTGGAGCGCGACAAGGCAGCGGTGTTCATCGTCGTGGATTGTCTGCGCCTCGACCAGTGGCGGGTGCTCGAGCCGCTGCTCGCCCCGTTCTTCGATGTGGAGACGACGCACTACTACGCTGTACTCCCGACGGCCACTCCATATTCTCGCAATGCGCTGTTCAGCGGCTTATTCCCCGGTGAGATAGCGGCACGGCTTCCCGATTGGTGGGGCAACGCCGATCGCGAGGATGAGTCTCTCAACGCGCACGAACGGGAGCTGCTCGAAGCGCATCTCGGTGAGCTGTGCGGAAAGACCCCGGTGCGCTACCAGAAGATCTCGACGGCCGCCAACTCGGACGACCTCGAGCGTCATCTTGGCACTGCGATCGGACCCGAGGGCGTGAGCGCGTTCGTGTTCAACTTCGTGGATCTTCTCACCCACGGCCGCAGCGAGTCCCAGATCTTGTACGAGGTCGCCCGCGACGAGATCGCGCTTCGCCAGATCACCCGTCAGTGGTTCCAGCGGTCGGCGCTGTTCAGCGTGTTGAAGGAGGCCTCGAGGCGAAAGATCTCCGTGTTGCTCACGACCGATCACGGCTCGATCCACTGCAACACTCCCGCGACGGTGTACGCCAAGCGCGACGCCAGCGCCAATCTCCGCTACAAGTTCGGCGAAGATCTGCGCGCTGAGCGTCCGGACCAGGCGCTCCTGTTCTCGAGCGAGGACATGTTGAGGCTGCCGCGGCGCGGAGCCGGAGGCAACACGTTACTGGCGACTAATGATTGTTTCTTCGTCTACCCTACGAAGCTGCGCGAGTACCAGAGCCGTTACCGCGGATCGTTCCTTCACGGGGGCGTGACGCCCGAAGAAGTAATTCTCCCGTTGGCGCTGCTCACTCCGCGCCGGTAAATGCCGGCCGCACACACCGGCGTTAATATCGTGAGCAATGCCGGTTTATAAGCGGCTCCTTCCATACCTGCGCCCTCACTTCTGGCGCATGGCGATCACGATCGTGGCGAATCTCGTCGCGGCGCTGCTCGACGGCTTTGCGATCGCGCTCCTGATCCCATTCCTCAACATCCTCTTTCACCAGCCGGCGACGGCGATGAGATCTGGGTGGATCTCGAGGCTCCTCGACGCGACAGTCGGCAGTCGGATTCTGCCCGGCGACGAAATGCACTCGCTGCGGAACGTGATCATCCTCGTTCTGATCGCCGTCATCCTCAAGAATTTCCTGGTGTGGATCGCCGGCCAGTTCGGCGCTACGCTCCAGGAGTTCGTGACGCGCGACCTTCGCAACGCCGTTTATCGCCACCTCGCGCACCTCCCGCTAGGCTACTTCACGCAGATGAAAGCGGGGCAAATCCTCTCACGGGTCATCAACGACACGTTTGAGACGCGGCTCATTCTCACCCAGATCGTCACGCAGTCGCTGCAGAGCGCATCGCTGGTGCTCGTGTACATCGCGATCCTGTTCAGTATCTCGTGGCAGCTGTCGCTGATCGCGCTCGTCATCCTGCCACTGCTCGGATTCTCGCTGCAGCCGATGCTCCGGAAGCTGCGCCGAGGGAACCTGCGTCGCGGCAACGTGCACGGAGAAATGACGAGCGTGCTTCAAGAGACGATCAGTGGAATCCGTCTCGTGAAAGCATCGGGTACTGAAGCGTACGAGGAAGGCAGGTTCGCCGAGGGAAGCAACAAGTACGCGCGCAGCAGTCTCAAGCTGACGCGTCTGGCGCTGCTGGCGCCGCCGGTGACCGAGATCATCGGGACGGTCATCGCCGTGCTCATCCTGTGGATCGGCGCCTGGCAGGTGTTGAGTAGCGGAACCATGACAGGCGCGACCCTTCTCGCGTTTCTCACTCTCGTTCTCCGGCTGCTCCAGCCGTTGAAGCAGCTGTCGCAGATGCGGACCACCGCGCAATCTTCTCTCGCGTCGGCTGAGCGGCTCTTCGAGATCCTCGATTCGCCGGCGGAATTCCAACGCGATCGCGGCACCCGGGACATGGCGACGTTCGACCGGCACCTGGAATTCGAGAACGTCAGTTTCTCGTATGGAGATGCGCCGGTTCTTTCGAGTATCGACCTCAGCGCGAGCAAGGGCGAGGTAGTCGCGCTGGTTGGCCCAAGCGGCTCTGGAAAGAGCACTCTGGTCGATCTGATCCCGCGCTTCTACGAGCCGACCAGCGGGCGGATTCTTCTCGACGGGATCGACACTCGTGAAATTAAGCTTCCGGCACTTCGCTCCCTTACGGGCATCGTGAGCCAGGAGACGGTTCTCTTCCACGACACCGTGCGCAGCAACATCGCGTATGGCGCGGCCAATCGGTATACCCAGGAACAGATCGAAGCGGCGGCGAGGGCGGCAAACGCGCACGAATTCATAATGGAGCTGCCGCGCGGCTACGATACGCTCCTTGGTGAGCGTGGCACGCGCCTGTCCGGCGGACAGAGACAGCGGCTGGCGATTGCCCGGGCCTTGCTCACCGACCCGCCGATCCTCATTCTCGATGAAGCCACTTCCGCGCTCGATACCGAGTCGGAACGCCTGGTACAGGAGGCGGTTGACCGACTCTTGCAAGGCAGGACGGTGTTCGTGATCGCACACAGGCTGTCCACGATCACGCACGCCGATCAAATTCTCGTACTCGATCGCGGTGAAATCGTCGAGCGGGGTACGCACGCCGAGCTTCTGGCCAGGCGTGGCGCGTACCATCGTCTGTATTCGCTGCAGTTCGGGGACGCCGACGAGGCGTCCATGGTTCCTTCAGCCGGGTAGGTCATTGCACGTTTTGTTTCTTCACACGGCTCGCGAGTGGTCTGGCACGGCGCGTCTGTTCGCCCGAGCTGCGCGAGGTATTTCCGAGCGCGGCGCAAAGGTCACGCTTCTCGTGACTCCCGACAGCAACGTGCATCTCGCTGTGTCGCCGCGGCGCGCTCCGAACCAGCCGAGAAACACGCCGATACCCGAGCCATTCGAGATAATCCCGTTCTCGACCGAAGACTGGGCGTTCACGGCGGCGCGCAGACTCAGAAACATTTTCAGGCGCTGGGACGCGGACGCGATCTTCGTGACTACCGATCGCGAACATCTCATCGCTGCTACAGCGTGCTGGCTGAGCCGGAGCGGATCTGTCGTTCGCTGGACGCCGTCCGGTAAGAGACTCGACCTGGGCTTCGCGGGAACGCTGGCCGCGTGGCTGACGAAGACCGCGTACCTGTTCGCGAGCGAGACGGACCGTCGCGCGTCGAACATCCCCAAGAACGCCATCGAGAGCGGCTCGGCCGAGCTTGGAGTGGATGTTGCGAGTTATCCGTCGAACGGAGCGAAGTCGCCGTCACCAGAGGAGCCGGCGAGCGATAAGCCCGGCGAAGCCCAGCTCAAGTTCATTGTCTGCGTTTATGATCCGACCTCGCGTGGTCGCGCGGCCACGGCGATTCGGACCATGTCCATGCTGGCGCCGCGACATCCGAATCTGAGATTGATGATCGTCGGGCCGGGATCGGACGACGAGGATCTCCGAATGCAGGCGGCCGCGCTGAGGGTGCTGCACCTCGTCAGCTTCCTCGGCGAGCGCGACGATCAGGTCAACCTGATGAGGGACGCGCACCTGGGCTGGGTGGTGGCCGAGGCCGACACGGGAGCGTTCGGAATACTCGATCTCATGGCGCTCGGGATACCGACCGTGGCGAGTGAAGGCGGCATCGCTCAGCGGTACATCGCGCACGGCATCAGTGGCGCGCTCTATCCCCCCGACGACTCGGCATCAACAGCTGCGGCTGTCGCCGGGATGCTGCAGAGCGAAGAGTCACGCGTGGCGATGGGCAAGGCGGCGCGCACGCGTGTAGCGAGAGAATTTCCGGAGAGCACCACGATCGAAGGCTTCGATCGAGCCGCGAACAGTGCGCGCACCCGGGGTCGGCGTCAGGGGTGAGTCCACCGAGCCGCGGCTCGCCCGGGGTCACGGCAGTGATCGCGGCTCACGATGAATCCGCGAACATCGAAGCCTGTATCGCGAGCGTCGAATGGGCAGGCGAAGTGATCGTGGTCGAGAACGATTCGCTAGACGATACGGTGGCGCTGGCGAAGGCTGCTGGTGCGACCGTGATCAGCCCCCCATTCACGACGATTGGCCTGGCGCGGAACCAGGGGATCGTGAGAGCGAAGACGCCGTGGATTCTGGTTCTCGATGCCGACGAGCGATGTACTCCGGAGCTGGCGCAGGAAATTCAAGCCACGATTCGACAGACCGAACACACGGCGTTCAGGATTCCGCGGCGCAACTTCTTCCTGGGAAAGGAGATCCACCACGGCGGATGGGGGGGGGGAAACGCCAAGCCGATTCGTTTGTTCCGGCGGGATATGCGCTACAACGGGAACAAGGTGCACGAGCACATCGATGTTCAAGAAGGGGCGCAGCTGGGCGAGCTGAAGAAATCGCTGATTCATTACACATATACTTCACTCGACCAGTATTTTGAGAAGTTCGTCAGATACAGCCGGTGGTGGGCCGAACAGAATTATGCGAGAGGCCGTCGGGGCACGGCGGCTGCGATATTTGTCAGGCCTCCGGCGAGGTTTGTGAGGATGTATCTGCTGAGAGGAGGGTTTCGCGACGGCGCCCGCGGACTCGTCCTCGCCTCTCTCGCGGCGGCAAGCGTGATCGCCAAATACGCGCGGCTCTGGGAACGATCGATCCGTCATGACAGCTGAGTCAGCAATATCGTGAGAGTGCTCATCGTCGGTAACCACCACGCCTGGCGGATGGAGAGCGGGACCGAGCGCGCTCTGAGGAGAGCCGGTCACAAGACGCTTCTGGTAGACGACCGCCGCGCAAGCCGCGTGATCGGCCGCAAGCTCACACAACGGTGGGTGCTGTCACAGGCGCGTCGCTTCAAGCCGGACTTCGTGATCCTCAGCAAGTGCCTGGCTCTCGATCTCGAGACGGTGGCGACGATCATCGACGGCAAGCCCAACTCCATGTGGTTCCAGGATCCCCAGTGGTACAAGAGCACTTATCGCCCCGACATCGCCCACATCATTGCGGTTGGAAAATTGTCGCAGACTTTCTTCGTATCGGGATTCGATGCCGAATGGAGAGCGCTGGGACTGCGGGCCAAATTTCTTCCGGCTGCCGGCGACCGGGATCTCACGCCCGTCGCTCCGAAAAGGAGGTATCACTCGGACGTCAGCTTCATTGGTACCGGCTATGATCCGTCACGCGCGCAGCTTCTGCTGAAGATCGCGAAGAAGTACGACATCAAAGTCTGGGGCAAAGGCTGGGAGGAGTGGCGGAAGCCGCTCAACTGGAGTGGACGTCCCGTGGAGGGGAAGCAGTTCGCCGCCGTCTGCTCCAGTTCCAACATTTCCCTCGGCGTGAATCCTGATCGCGCGAAGGGGGGAATGAGCTACACCTCAGACCGGACCTGGATGGTCATTCTCGCCGGCGGATTCTATCTCGGACAGGGAACGCCGGGCCTGACCGAGATGCTGCGCGAGGGAGATCACTGCGCCTGGTACAAGGATATCGATTCCTGTCTCGCCCAAATCGACTATTACCTCAAGAACTCCGCGCAGCGAGAGCGGATCAGGCGCGAAGGACAGGTGTTCGTGCGCAGCAACCACACGTTCGACCAGCGAATCCACAATCTGCTTTCCGGCGAAGCGTTCGTGAATCCGCTGGCGTAAGTCGGTGAGGCACCTCTTCGTCACCCAGGATTACGCTCCCGACCTGGGCGGAATGGCGAGGAGACACGTCGAGCTATGCCGCCGCTTCGGCGACGGAGATGAAACGACGATGAGCGTCTCCACAGTGGCCGCGCCACACGCCAGGGAATTCGACGAACAGGAGTCCTACAACATTTACCGACAGCCATTTCCGTTCGAGCACGCGAATCGCTTCTCCAACCAGCTGCGCTGGGCGAGCTGGCTGACTTCGGGACGCTCACCTGACTTCGATGTGATTCATTGCGGCAATATCAGGCCCGTCGGATACGCCGTCCGGTGGGCGAACAGGGAGCTGCGAACTCCGTACCTCGTCTATGTCAACGGCGGAGATCTTCTGCGCGAGAGACAAAAGGCGGAGCGCAGTGCACTGAAGCGGAGGACTGCGCAGTCGATAATGGGGCGCGCGTCAGGAATTGTCGCGACATCCAAATGGGTCGCGGAACTTGCGTCGAATGTCATGCAGCAAGTTGGGGTCGGGGTGCCGCCGCCGGTCGGTGAGCTTGGTCTCGGGACGGATCCGGTGAGATTCAATCCGTCCCGCGACACGGGCGCTTTGCGGCGGCGCTGGGGGGTGGAAGATGCTCCTCTCATTCTTACGGTCGCGCGGCTCGTGCCGCACAAGGGACAGGACATGGGGATTCGCGCGGTTGCGGCGCTCGGGCGCGATTTTCCCGAGCTGCGCTACATCATCGTCGGCGAAGGCGTCGACGAAGGGCGCTTGCGAGGGCTGGCCAAGGAGCTCGGTGTGTCGGATAGAATTGGATTTGTCGGCCCCATGCGCGATGACGAACTACCCGAGGCTTACGCCACCTCGACGATCTATCTCGGCGCCTCTCGCGTTGACAACGAGATCAACGTCGAAGGATTCGGCATTTCGTTTCTGGAAGCCGCGGCGTCAGGCATACCTTCGGTCGGTGGAGATTCCGGTGGAGTGCGCTCGGCGGTTCGCGACGGCGAGACGGGAATCGTAGTCCCATCCACCGATTCTGATGGAATAACGGATGCAATTCGGTCGCTGTTGATGAATCCGGAGCGTCGCAAGCGGATGGGAGTCGCCGGACGCCGCGCGGTCGAGACTTACTACAATTGGGATCGTGTGGCGCGCGATACCCGCGAGTTCACGTATCGAGTAACCGGGTTGAGCGCGCAGTGACCACCGTCGCGGAACCGCCCGAAGCCGCGAAGCACCCCGATACGCTCGAGCGAAGACCGACGCTCGCTCATCGGGCCGAGTATTACACGATGCGGGCGACGGTCGGTGCGCTGCGCGCACTGAGTTGGGACGCGGCCTGCAAGGTCGGCGAGAAGCTCGGCGCGCTCGGATATCGCCCGCTGGGAATAAGAAAGCGCGTCGTCGAGAAACAGATCGCAGCCGCGTTTCCAGATCTCAATCGTGAAGCAGTCAAGAATCTCGCCCGCAAATCTTACCAGCACCTCGGCCGCACCTTCATAGAGACGGTGCTGCTCGATGGAATCGGGAGAGAAGGTCTTCAGCGGCTGGTCGAAACGGTCGACGGCTGGGATGAAGTCGATGATGTGATGTCGAAGGGGAAGGGTGCGGTGATGGTCACCGGCCACTTCGGCAACTGGGAGCTGGCCGGAGCTTACGTCGCCGCCCGCGGAATTCCGCTCGATGCGATCGTGCGCGGAATGGCCAACCCGCTCTTCGATTCGTACATCAACCACACCCGCGAAGAGATGGGAATGACGATCGTGCACGATTCCGAAGCAGTGCGTCGGACACCGCGATCGCTTCGAGCTGGACGCGCGGTGGCGTTCGTGGCGGATCAAGGTGTGATGGGACTAGCCTCTACCTTCGTGCCATTTTTCGGACGGCCCGCCAAGACTCCGCGCGGGGCGGCGGTATTCGCTTTGCGATTCGAGGTCCCGGTTCTGTTCGTCGTCGCGATCCGGAAGCCGAATGGCCGGTACCGGATCGTCGTCGAGCGAATCGAGGCGCGACAAACGGGCGATCGGGATCGCGACGTGGACGCGATCGTTGCACGATTTACAGAGCGTCTCGAGCACTGGGTGCGGATAGAGCCCGCGCAGTACTTCTGGCAGCATCGCAGGTGGAAGCGGCAGCCTCCGGACACGCCGGCGGCGCTCAGAGATCCGTCGGCGTAGAAGAGGAGACGATGCTCGATCTCAAGCAGCGACAAAGATTTCTTCGCGACAATCGCGCGCGCATAGGGATCGGGATCGTCGTCGTCATGAGTCTCGCCGCGGTTCTGGCGCCGCTGATCGCGCGCCAGAGTCCGATCACGATCGATCTCCAGCACATTCTCCAGCGGCCAACCGCGCACCACTGGCTCGGCACCGATATCCAGGGGCGCGACATCTGGTCGCGGCTCGTCTACGGCGCCCGTGTTTCGCTCACAGTCGGCCTCATATCGCAGGGAATCGCGCTTGTCCTCGGCGTGTCGCTAGGCTTGCTGGCCGGGTTTTACGGGAAATGGGTCGACGAGGTAGTGATGCGGCTGGCCGACGTCACTCTCGCGTTTCCAACGCTTCTGCTCCTCATCGCCATGGTGGCCGCGCTACAACCATCGGAAGCAGTCGTCTTCGCCACGATTGGAATTGTCGGATGGGCCGGGATGGCGCGCATCGTTCGCGGCCAGGTGCTCGTAGTCCGGCAGCTCGAGTACATCCAGGCGATCAGAGCGCTCGGCGCCGGCGATCTCCGGATCATGACTCAGCACGTGCTGCCCAACGTCATCGCGCCGGTTGTCATAACGGCGACACTTGGCGTTGCCGGCGCAATCATGGCCGAGGCGGCACTGTCCTTTCTCGGACTCGGCGTGCCTCCGCCGGCGCCGAGCTGGGGGTCGATGATTGCAGACGGCCGAGACCTGTACCAACTTCAAACCGCTCCATGGACCTCCGTATTTCCCGGAATCGCCATTGGAGCCGCAGTGCTTGGCTTCAATCTGCTGGGCGATGCACTTCGTGATGCGCTGGATCCGCGGCAGTATTACAAGGCTAAGAAAGGAGCGTAATACAGGTTTCTCAAAGAGAGCCAGGCGTGATTGCGTAAGACCACCTCAAAGCGAGGATGACAATGCTGCTCCAGACTGCAATTCAAGCGCTTGTTCAAGCCGCTCCAGCTCAGACGGTCGTCGTTCATCCCTCCTTCACCGAAACGCTGGTAACATCGTTCCGCGAGTCATTCTCGATGATCCTGAGCGCCATCCCACGGATCCTCGCCTTCATCGTCATCGTCGCGATCGGTTGGTTCGTGTCCTCGATCCTCGCCAAAGCCGTCGTGGGACTTCTGCGCGCGATTCGATTCGACGAGCTGATGCAGCGATCGGGACTTTCCGACTTCATGACCAAGATGGGGACGGGAATCGACTCGGTAGGAATCGTCGCGGGGATCGTCAAGTGGATCGTGCGTGTAGTGGTTCTGCTCGTGGCGTTCGATACGCTCGGACTGCCAGCCGTCTCGGATGTCATGAGGCAGCTCCTGCTGTGGCTGCCGAATCTAGTGGTGGCGATCTTCGTCCTGTTCATCGGCGGAATCGCGGCCCGCGCGCTGGGGACTATAGTGCGCGGCGCGACTGCTGAGGGCGGGTTCTCCAACCCGGAAACGCTCGCCAACATCTCGCGCACGGCGGTGTGGTCGTTCGCGGTCGTGGTGGCGATCAATCAGCTTGGGATCGCTACGAACCTGATCAACACGATGTTCACAGGATTTGTAGGAGCGCTCGCGATCGCGCTCGGTCTCGCATTTGGTCTGGGGGGGCGCGACCTGGCGTCACGCACTCTGGAGAACTGGTACGACCAGGCTCAGGAAGCGAAACCGAAGAGGAAGTCGCGGG
>CATPBN010000187.1 GCA_955652635.1 uncultured Gemmatimonadaceae bacterium | reverse complement strand
GGACTCCGGGAATCGTCTGAAACACGGGATTTGGCAACTCGCGCGCAATTCCCAGCTCGGCGACCGCGGAATCGGCGCGGCTTCGAGCAAGAACCAGATCTGGGTTGCGTCTGAGCGCGAAAGTGTCGGCTTCTTTGAGAGACAACTGCGCGCGTGCACTTTCGGCAGGACAGGCGACAGCCGCGGCACCTAAGATGATGGCCGCGCGAATGGACAGCCCGGTGGACCTATGAAACACCATCGCAACGTAGTGAGAACATCAAATTCGAACAGAACATCGGACGAAAGATTCCGCTAAGATTCCGCGGGGCCCGCTTGTGCGTGCCCTGCTACTATTCCTAATTGGCGTATTGCAGTTCCTGCGGCAAAATCAACCTTTTAGCTTCTACTCATGCGCATTGAAGTCGGCGCGAAAAGAACTGGGCTCGCTTGAGGCGACAAGGATTGCGGCTCCTTTTGCTCCTTGGAGTTCTGGCACCTGCCGGCCTCCGCGCTCAGTACGGCCATCCAGTCAGTGACACGACGAGGGCGCCGGATCGCGGCGATGTGATGTTGCAATCGACTGCTGGCGCAGCGGTCGGAGGGTTCCTGGGGATCATCGCCGCAATTCATCCGGGATGCGGATCGTTTGTTCAGACGGGTCACTGCAAGGTGCCGACAATGGCCATTGGATTCGGGACTGGGACTCTTATCGGCACGCTGGCAGGAGCAATCCGTAGCACGAGGACCGGAAACTGTTCCTGGCCGGAACGTCTCGTCCGGGGATTAGGAGGGACACTCGTGGGGTTTGGAGCAAGCGTCCCGATCGTAGCAGCGACGCATGGATATCTCCGCATTGGCCTTGCTCCCGTTGTTCCATTGAGCGGCGCTGCCGGCGCCACGATCGTGTTGGGACACTGTGCCGGCTAGCCTGCGATCACTCCCTTCGGTCCAGAATTCAATGTTCTGCAAATCCTCGCGCAGCATCGCTATCTGGACCTGCTCATTCGTGATTCTGCTGACGTTTCCGGGGCTCGCACGCGCTCAAACCGATAGCTGCGGAACGACGACTACGAATCACAAAACCGCCCGGCGATTGGCAGTTGCGACAGCAGCGGTTGCCGGCAACGGCGCGCTGTTTCTGTATTTCAAGCACGCCTGGTGGCAGGGTCAACCAGCGAAGAACTGGTGGGTAGGGAATGACCTGAACGACGCTCAGTTCGGCAACCAGGATAAGTTCGGGCACTTTTTCGGTGGGTACGAGCTGACGCGGGCCGGCACCGAGGCGCTTCGACTAGCGTGCGTCTCCGAGCGAAAGGCGCTTCTCTGGGCAGCGCTCTATGCCTACATGTCCCAATTCGAGATAGAAGTCTATGACGGAACGCAGAACATCTACGGTTTTTCTCCAGACGATCTGGCCGCCGATTTCGCCGGAGAGATGTTCGGCGTATTACAACATCGGACGAAATGGCTCCAAAACATCAAGCCCACTTTCTCGTACGTCCCTACGGCGGCCGAACGGAATCGTGGACTACCAGGGCACGGCGATGAGCCAAGGCCCTCGGTGGATTACGCGGGGCAAACGTATTGGTTCTCGGCGGACATGCACGCAATGCTTCCGGACCGGGCCAAGCCTTTCTGGCCGGCGCTTATCCGACTTTCGGTCGGACACTCGATCACGGACTACGTGGACGCCGCCACAGGGGCTCAGCTCCAGGGTCGTCGGAAGATCCTGCTAAGCCTTGACCTTGATCCAGAGCATCTCCCGGGGGACAACCCGACTTGGCGCGCAATCAAGCATCAGCTGAGCTTCTACCACTTCCCAGCTCCCGCTCTACAGTTCACTCCAGTCACGCGCGGGTTCGCCTGGTATCGCTAGCAGTCGGCCGGTTGCGCTGTGATTGGCACCCCGCCTCCCCTATAGATCCATAACTGCGCGCCTACGGCGCGTGATGCGTACGAGCGGAGAGACATGCGCGCGATCCTAGACGCGTTGCGCAATGCGAGATGCTCCGCACTTAAAGAATCCCGTCTGAAAGGGAATTCTTCGACTGACCGACGCGCGAAAATCTTATGAAATAGCTCAGCAAAGTGGCAGTGAAGCGCGAAGGCAGCTACCGTATGTCGGTCCCCAAGGTCCCGAATATGGACGCAGCGCTCACAACGGATTTTGCCGGGGTCGCCTCGGCGTCGATCGGCATTACGCCGGCTCGACGCGTGCCGTCCGCATCGCAGCGCGCAGCGATAGAGGCCGAGCCGCAGCCGCTGCTCGTGCGTGCCGGCCCAGGGGCGGGGAAGACCTACTGCCTGATCGAGCGCATCAGATTCCTAATCGACCGCCGCGATTTTGATCCCGCCCGCATCTGCGTCTTCACCTTCACGAACAAGGCTGCCGAGGAGATCGCATCGCGTCTCGATGACGAGCTCGGCCCGCGCGTAGAGAGCGTCAGGCGCGGAACGATCCATTCGTTCTGCTCCGAGCTGCTCCGCGAGCACGGTGACCAGGTGGGATTGCAGGAAGGCTTTGGAATCGCCGACGAGCTTTACCAGCTGGCGCTGCTTCGCCGCCTCAAGGTTCCCAGAAAGCATCACAAGAGCGTGCTCGATGCTTTTGCGCGCTACCGCTTTCGCGGTGAACCGCTTGGTCACAGGTACGAGGAATACTACGACGGCTATCGGCGGGCGATGGCTGAACGCAACATCGTTGATTTCGACGGATTGCTGTTGAAGACCGCCGAGCTGTTGAGGATTGCATCGGTTGCGTCGGATGTCAGAGGACGCTGGGATGCCATCCTCGTGGACGAATTCCAGGACCTGAATCCAGTGCAGTACGGCATCATCCGCGAGCTCGCCCTCGAGCACCGCCACGTTTTCGCGGTCGGCGACGACGAGCAGTCAGTCTACTCGTGGACTGGTGCGGATCCGAAGGTCTTCCTGACCTTCGCGAATGACTTCGTAATCCTCGGCGACGACGGGCTGCACAATCTCCAGGAGAACCGGCGCTGTCCGCCCGAAGTGCTGAGATATGCTCGACGTCTGATCTCGTTCAACGAACAGATGTTCAAGGACCGGACGCCGCAGGAGACGAAGGTCAAATCAGTCTTCCCAGTCGTCGCCCTCAACTTTGCGGATGATGCTGCCGAGGCTGCCTGGATCACGACCGATCTGAAAGCCGACCACGCGAAGAACGATGGAGAGATTCGCTGGGGCGACGTAGGTCTGTTGTATCGGACGCACAAAATCGGTAGCGCGCTCGAGTCCGCATTTCTGAATTCGGGAATTCCGTGCCGCCTTGCCCAGGGACGCGCGCTCGCTGACGACAAAGTTGTCGCCTATGTGCTTGCCGCGCTTCGCGTGATCGCCAGCCCCGAGGACGAGATTCATCAGGAGAACTTCTATCAGACCGTTCTCCCGGAGGCGCTGTTCAACGATGCCCGGGCGCGATCCGAGGAAACCGGGACGAGCCTCGTACAGCAGCTCGAGCAGATGGCGCGTACGCTGCCGCGCGTCCACGGCGACGGCAAGAAGATCTGGCGCGGCATTTACTCCCTCAAGAACCTCGCCGCGCTCGCGAAGAATCATACCGCGCTATCCTCGCTCGTCGAGGAGATTCTCTCCGAAAGAGTCGGCACCTACCGCACCATTCTCGAGGAGCACCACGAAGATCTCAGCGACCCCGCTGCGCACGACGAAGTCGTGAAGCTCGCCGGCAGACTGAAGCCATGCATTGAAGAAGGCCGGCCTGTCTGGATCCCGCGCCTCGGCGGCTCGGAGATCGCCGCGAAGAGAATGCTGCTTGAAACGGGCGTCCGCTCCGTTCAGTTGGGTGGTGCGCCCTCTGCTGATTCCCAACGAATCAGACCCGATGACTTCCCATCACTCGGCCTTGCACTCGGACTCTTCAAAACTGCACAGCTTGTCCGGACGCGCAGCTTCGCCCACACCTTCCGCGACTTCACGGTCGTGGATGTCGAGACAACCGACAAGGATGTTGAGCGCGCCGAGATCGTGGAAATCGCCGCGGTCCGCGTTCGAGACGGACGCGCTGTCGAGGAGTATCACACCCGGGTGAAGCCACGGGTGCCGATTACCGCTGGCGCGCTCGCCACTCACGGAATCTCTGAAAGCGATGTCACGAACGCGCCGTACTTTGAATCGGTCTGGTCTGGCTTTCGTGAATTCTGCGGCGCTGACGTGCTCATCGCCCACAACGGCTACCAATTCGACTTCCCGATTCTGAGGAGGATGGCTGCCAGCTTACCTCGCGGCGCTGACTTCTCGACCTACGACACGCTCCCCCTCGCCCGCACGCTCCACTCCACCAGTCGAAAGCTCGAGCACCTCGCGCGCCGCTATGGCATCAACGCCGGCCAGTCGCACAGTGCGCTCGACGACTGCCGCACGCTTGCGCGTGTGTTTCCCGCGCTCGGCGAAACCAAAGTCGAATACGCGCGCAAGACGGCCCTGGTGAATCTGCTCGATCAGCTCGCGATAGGCCTGGCTCTCAGCGATCGGGACACTCTTTGCGACGAAGCGCGCAAGTTCTTCGAGTTCGTTCCGGTTTATGCTCTCGGCCGACACAGCGATTGCCTGGACGCCTATCGCATCGAGCGCGATTCGCGCGGCGATGCTTCTCTTCCGACGGTGGATGATTTGATCGCGCGTCTCGGAGGTCAGAACATGATGGACCGAGTCCGTGCGGAACGCAGGGCCGACAAGCGGTACCCGGAGACGATGGCGAGGCTACGGCGGCTCATCGAAGCGTGCGGGAAGGGCGAGCTCGTGGCGCAGATCTGCGCATTTCTGGAGCGCGCTCTGCTGTCGAAGCACGATGGAGTGGAGACAGCCCGCGACCGCGTCAACCTCCTCACGCTCCATTCGACGAAAGGGTTGGAGTTCTCTCGAGTCTACATCGTCGGCGTAGAAGACGAACAGTTCATTCCGATGCCGCCCAGTGGGGAGGTGAGAAGAGTCGAGCTCGAAGAGGCGCGGCGTCTCCT
>CATPBN010000186.1 GCA_955652635.1 uncultured Gemmatimonadaceae bacterium | reverse complement strand
GCTGGATCCGGCGCGCCTCGTCGTGATGCTCCTGAAGAGTCCGCCGCGCCCCGAGGACGTCGCCGCGCTTCAGGAGGGAATATCCGGCGCGGAAGTCGTGCGAGCGAAAGGTCGGCAACTGTACGCGTTCTACCCGGATGGACAGGGCCGGTCCCGTCTGACCAACGCAGTCATCGAGAGAAAACTTGGTCGCTGCACGGGGCGCAACTGGAACACGGTGCTAAAGCTCGCAATGCTGGCGAAAGCAGGATCGGCGAAGCTAACGCCCGTCGCCCCTCGCAAGCGCATCTAGGAGTTTCTGATGTATGCCGTCGAACCCCCCGTTCGACATCACCAGCACCACATCGCGCTCCTTCAGTCGCGGCGAAAGATCGGCGACGATGGCGTCCGCATTTTTTAACTGCTTGGCACCTTTTCCGCTCGAAGCGAGGTCCCTGACCAGTTCATCCAGATCGAGCGCAGTTTCCTTGGTGTAGCGGTCGGGGCGAAAGAGCGCGGCAAAAACTATCTCGTCCGCACCTCGGAACGCCTTCACATAATCCTGCTGGAATTCGCGCCGCTGCGCAGTGTAGCTCCGCGGCTCGAACACGGCGACGATGCGCCGGCCTTTGTACTTCTGCCTGATCGCGTCTATCGTTTCGCGGATCGCGGTCGGATGGTGCGCGAAATCGTCGATCACTGCAACGCCGCGAATCTCGCCGCGGACCTCCATCCGCCGCTTCACGCTGGCGAACGTCTTCAGTCCCGCGCGCACCCCAGCGCGGTCCGCGTTGATCGCTTCGGCCGCGGCGATGACGGCGAGTACGTTCCGCACGTTGAAGGCGCCGGCGAGCGGCGTCTCGACCTTGCCCCATTCTTCCTTCGAGCGAAAAGCGCGGAAGATCGTGCCGCTCTCGCTGAATTCGACGTCGCGCGCGTGCCAATGCGGTTGACCTGAAGGAGGCTGGGTATCGTCACCGTAACCGAACGACTCGATCGGCGCGAACGACTTCGGCGCGAGCTCGCGCGTTATCGGCGAATCCCAGCCGGCGATGAGCACTCCATTCTTCGGAATGAGATTGATGAAGCGCGCGAACGCGAACTTGTACGCCTCTTCGTCCCGGTAGATGTCGGCGTGATCGAACTCGATGTTGTTGACGATCGCCGTGTCCGGAAGGTAGTGCCACATCTTCGGACCCTTGTCGAAGTACGCGGTGTCGTACTCGTCCGCCTCGATCACGAAATACTTGGAGTCGGTGAGCCTGTACGACGTTTCGAAATTCTCGGCCACGCCTCCGATCAGAAAACTGGGGTTGAGGCCCGCCGACTCCAGCGCCCACGCCAGGAGCGAAGTGGTGGTCGTCTTCCCGTGCGTGCCCGCCACCGCGAGCGAATGGTGGCCCCAGATGAACTCCTCCTTTATGGTAGCGGCCGCCGACGTATATCGGAGCTTCCGGATCAAAACCTCCTCGAGCTCCGGGTTCCCTCGCGAGATCGCGTTGCCGACTACGACAATGTCGGGGTTCGAGGAGAGATTCTCCGGCCGGTATCCCTGATTGTACGCTATCCCCATCGCCTCGAGGCCGGTGGACATCGGCGGATATACGTTTTGATCCGAGCCCGTCACCTTGTGACCCGCCGACTTCAGCAGACCGGCGAGCGACGCCATCGCGGTGCCGCCTATTCCGATCAGGTGATAATGAACAGGGCTCTTGGTCCGATTCTGCCCCCGGGTCTGTCTCGCCATTCCGCCTCGTCGATTGGTGTTTCGCGTACTGGAATCTATAATGCTCTGGATGCCCTTCACGGCGAAACGCTATCCTGCTTTCCGCCGTAGGGATCAAACACTCCAACGAGATTCATGCCGCAAAGAGCCAATAGATTCTGGACGATCTTTCTCTCGATCGTGCTGGTGGACATCGCGACCAAGCGATTGGCAGTTGCCGCGCTGACTCCATACGTGCCGCGGAACGTCATCGACGACGTTCTTCGATTCACCGTCGCCTTCAATTCCGGCGGCGCGATGAGTCTCTCGCTCGGACCTTCATCCCGCTGGTGGTTCACCCTCCTCTCGCTCGCGACGCTCGTTGTACTCGGCTACATGTACAAGCAGAGTTCGCCGAACGACAGGATTCAGCTCGCCTCGCTCGCGCTGATCTGCGGTGGCGCAGTCGGAAATCTTATCGACAGAATCCGCTCGCCGCGCGGCGTCGTGGATTTCATAGACATTGGAATAGGCGCGCACCGTTTCTGGACCTTCAACATCGCTGACCTGGCCGTCACGATCGGCACTGCGACGCTCACGTGGATCCTTTGCCTTCGGGCGACGACCGACGAGCGGCGGTCGCACGTGATTCCGACGACCGGCGCTCTGGACGAGCCGAACTAGTCGTCCTTCTGCCCGAAGATCGCCATGTTGGAGCTGTGTCCCGGATTCACCTTTTTCTCGGGATAGATCCAGTGCACCGCCTGGTTCACGGCTGTCGCGGCTTCGCCGAACCCCGTCGCGATCAGCTTCAGCTTCCCGGGATAGCTCGTGATGTCACCGGCCGCGTAGATCCCCGGCCGACCAGTCTCCATCAGGCTGTTGACGATTATCTCGTCGTTCTCGCAGTTCAGCCCCCACTCCGCGAGCGCTCCGATGTCGCTGTGGAAGCCTAGCATCGGGAGAATGGCGTCGGCGTCGATGTCGCGGGTCGTCTTCGCCTTGACGTCGCGCACCGTGACGCCGGTCAGTCGCTCGCCTTCCGAACGCACATCATGGAGCTCGTGGAAGGGCAGAAGCGTCGTGCGTCCAGCAATGGCCGCAGCCTGCACGTCCGCGACGGTCGCGCCGTGCGCCCGGTACTTGTCGCTCCGGTGCACGAGTGT
>CATPBN010000185.1 GCA_955652635.1 uncultured Gemmatimonadaceae bacterium | reverse complement strand
GCGCTAGAGGATGTAGCGCCGCAGGTCTTCGTCGTCGGCGATCGTCTTGAGTCGGCTCTGCACCAGCGCGCGATCGACGCGCACCGTCTTTACCCCACTGTCCGGGAGTCCGAACAGCACGTCCTCGAGAAGTGTTGTCATCACTGTGTGCAGTCTGCGCGCGCCAATGTTCTCCATCCGATCATTCACGTGCGCGGCGATTCTGGCGATCTCGGCGACGCCGTCGGGTGTAAACTCGAGCGTCGCGCCCTCCGCTTCGACGAGCGCGGAATACTGTTTCGTCAGCGCATTCTCCGGCTCCGTCATGATGCGCACGAAATCCGCTTCCGTGAGCGACTGAAGCTCGACGCGAATCGGGAATCTTCCCTGAAGCTCGGGAATCAAGTCGCTCGGCTTCGCGACGTGGAACGCGCCCGCCGCCACGAAGAGGACGTGATCGGTCTTCACCATGCCGTGCTTGGTCTGCACGTTCGAGCCTTCGACTATCGGCAGCAGGTCGCGCTGTACTCCCTCGCGCGAAACATCGGGTCCGCCCACCTGGGGACCGCGTTGCCCGGCAATCTTATCAATCTCGTCGAGGAAGATGATCCCCATTGTCTGCACGCGCTCCAGCGCATCAGCGGTGACGTCCTCCTTGTTGATAAGCTTCTCCAGCTCTTCGCCGAGGAGAATTCGACGTGCCTCGGAGACCTTGACCGTCCTGCGCTTCTTGCGTTTGGGCAGCATTTCCTGGAGCATCTCGGAGATGTTGTCCATTCCCTCTGGTGCGCCCTGTGGCACCATCATGTCGAACATCACCGGTGTTTGGTGCGTCACCTCGATTTCGATCTCACGCTCGTCCATCTGCCCGTCGATCAGCAGTTGCTTGAGCTTTTCGCGCGTGCGCTTGTAGCGCACTTCGGAGGCATCGGTCTCGCTGGAGACTGAGCCGCCCGGCGAGACGACGAAAAGGTGCGCGCCCCCCGCGGCCGCCGACGGAGTGGGGGCCGACTGTTTGATGTCCGATGGGACCGGGAGCAGAAGATCGAGCAGCCTTTCTTCCACTTTCTGCTTCGCAGTCTCCTGCACTTCGCCCTCGCGCTCTGCGCGTACCATGTTGATTGCGCTTTCGACGAGATCGCGCACCATCGACTCGACATCCCGCCCGACGTACCCGACCTCGGTGAATTTCGACGCCTCGACCTTCACGAACGGCGCGCCGGCGAGACGCGCGAGACGGCGCGCGATCTCGGTCTTGCCGACGCCAGTCGGTCCAACGAGAATGATGTTATTGGGCGAGATTTCCTCCCGAATCGATTCGGGAGCGCGCTGGCGACGCCAGCGGTTCCTGAGCGCGATCGCCACGGCCTTCTTGGCGTCGGCCTGCCCGACGATGTAGCGATCTAGCTCCTCGACGATTTGTTTCGGCGTCAGTCCAGCGAGTCGCTCGAGAGCCTGTTGCGTGCGTGGCGACGACATCAGGTCGGTTCCAGAACAGTGATGTTCGCGTTGGTATAGACGCAGATCTCGGCGGCGATCTCGAGCCCTTTCCGCACGATGTCACGCGCGGGAAGTGCCGTGTTCTCGAGGAGAGCGCGCGCGGCGGAAAGCGCATAAGTCCCCCCGGACCCTATCGCGAGAATTCCATCGTCGGGCTCGATGATGTCACCGGTGCCGGAGATGATGAACCCGTGCTCTCGATCCGTAACGGCGAGGAGGGCTTCCAGCCGTCTCAGGACTCGGTCGCTGCGCCAGTCTTTTGCCAGCTCTACCGCGGCGCGGGGGAGATTGCTCGGATATTTCTCGAGCTTCTCCTCGAATTTCTCGAACAAGGTAAATGCGTCGGCCGCCGCGCCGGCGAATCCGGCCAGCAGCTTGCCGCCTCGAAGTGTGCGAACTTTCTGGGCGTTGGACTTCATCACCGTTTGCCCGACCGTGACCTGCCCGTCGCCACCTAGCGCGACCTGGCCGTCGCGACGCACGGCCAGGATGGTCGTGGAGCGTACGCGCTCGAGCTGACTCTTCATCGCTTCAAAATAACAGGCTCAGGCTGAGACGGCGCCGGAGCGCCGGTAATCCGCGCCCCCTTCTTGCATTCCTTTAGTGCCATGAGGCTGGAACAACTCCCGATACTGCTCGGCGTCCTGGTAGCGCTGATAGGACTCACGATACTTCTCGATGCCTGGCAAGCCGGCGGTGTGGCCCCCCTCCGGGAGCGTAGACGGCGCACGCGCGCAGTACCCCACAAGGGCGGCCAGTCTCTCGTCGCGATAGGCACCCTCTGCATGGCCGCGGCTCTGGTCGGTCGGGACACCTGGCGCTGGGGCACGATCAGCGTGATGGCAGGGAGCGCCCTCCTGATCATTGGGGCGATCATGAATCGTCAGTACCTGAAAGAGGTGCTCCTCTTTCGCGGGGCGGCGCGGCGGGGACAGGGCGGCGGGGACGCGAATTCGCGGTTGAGGCAGACTCCCCCAAAAACGCGGATTAGATAATTCTGTCTCAACGCCTGAGTCTTAAGTGCCGCCGTACCACTCGTATCCCATGTCGCTCCAGTACCCGCCGTTCATCCTTGGCATGAACACGATCTTCGTCAGGTATTTCGTGTTTTTGTAACCGAGCTTGACCGGCGAGTATACGCGTGCGGGAGCGCCGTGCGCCGGCTCCAGCATTTTTCCGTCGAGCCCATACGCGACGACCGTTTGCTTGTGCATCGCGCTCTCCATGTCCCAGCTCTCGTGATAGTCGTCGTCGAAAGACTGGAAATCGACGAAGCGGGCTTCGGGTGAGACGCGCACCAGATTCGCGAGATCACTGAACCGGCAGCCCGTCCACGTCTCGACAGCCGTCCAACCTTCGACACAATAGTGGTTGACGCGATTGGAAACGCGTGGCAACCGCTGCAGATCTTCGAGCGTGAGCCGCGTCGGATTCGCGACGAGACCGCTCACTTCCAGCGCCCATTTCCCTCTTACGCTCTCGTCCCACACGGGCACGGTTCGCGAGATGTAGTAGCTGGGCAGCTTGTTTCCAGCATCGTACGCGCCCGGGCGAACCACATCCATCGACGTGTGACGGAAGAGCGCTCGCTCGACGACTCTGTTTTTTCGTTCCGCGTACTTGAGAAGCTTGCTCGCTGCCTTGGGTCCGCGGGAGTTGCATGCAGCCAGGAACGCGGCCGACACGATGCCGCCCCACGCAAGAAATTCGCGCCGGTCGACGCCGCCGATCGACACGTAATCCTTCGGATCTGATTTCACGTCGGCTCCGGTGGGGACTGTGCCTGCCGACGCCGCGGGAAGAGGTGGTAGAACGGTCTTGCGTTCCTCGCCTCCGGTGAATTCTTCTCGTCGTAGTTGCCGGTGATCATGGACGGAATCGAGTACGGGTCGACCGCGAATACCATGAATACGTGGATGACGCTCAGAATCACTATCACGAGCATCGCCATGAAATGCCAGTAGCGCGCCCACACGTATCCGCCCAGAAGATTGGTGAGCCACGACAGCTGAACGGGTTTCCAGATGGCGATTCCGCTTGCCACAGCCAACGCACCGGCAACCGGCAAGACAAAATAGGCCGTCTTCTGAAGCGCGTTGTGCTTGCCCTGATGCGGATGATCCTTCCGCTTGAACGCGTAGAACTTCACCATCTGCCAACTGTCGCGGATGTCACCTTTGCGCGGGACGAGGTCTCTCCATTCTCCGTGCAGATACACGAACGCAAGGTAGATGAGCCCGTTCACAACGAGCACCCACATCATCGCGAAGTGCCAGTTCCGCGCGCCGCCGAGCCAGCCGCCGAACGTGAGCCACGCTGGAATCGGCTTGTGCTCGAACGGGTAACAGCAGAACACTTCGCCGCGTCGCGCGAACGCGGGATACGCATTGAAGATGCGGAGCCCGCTTCCCACCATGATGACTATGGCGACGAAGTTCACCCAGTGGGTGACACGCACGATCCAGTGGTGACGCTTCTTTTCCAATCCTAAGCCCGGGGATGAGCCTTCTGGTATACCTGCTTGAGTCTCTCAACGCTCGTATGCGTGTATATCTGAGTCGTCGATATCGACGCATGCCCGAGCAGCTCCTGCACGGCACGGAGATCGGCCCCCGCGTCGAGTAGGTGCGTCGCAAAAGTGTGCCGCAGAGAGTGAGTGGACAAGCCGGAGTCTTCATCGATCTTGTCGAGAAACCCCTTCACGGCGTTCTGGATGGCCCGGACCGAGATGCGTTTTCCGCGGTTGCTGAGGAAGAAAGCCGTTCGATCTCCGGACGTTCCGATCGTCCGCAACAGCTCGTCACGCTTCGACTCGTAGTTCCTGAGCGCCAGTTGGGCGTGGTCGCCGACCGGGATTATGCGCTCCTTCCTTCCCTTCCCACGCACTTTCACCTGCTGCGAAAGCAGGTCGATGTCCATCCGGTTGACGCCGCGCAGCTCCGACAGCCGCATCCCCGTGGAATAGAAAAGCTCCAGTATCGCGCAGTTCCGGACGTCGGAGAATTTTCCTTCCTGCGCCTTGAGCTCCGCCGATTGAAAGAGGATCTCGACCTGGGGGCGGTCGAGATAAGCTGGCAAATACTTGTCCTGCTTAGGCGTGCTCACCCCCCGCGCCGGATTCGCATCCACCTGCTCGTTGCGGTGCAGATACTTGTAAAAGCTGCGCACGGCCGAGAGGCTGCGCGCGATAGACCGCTTATTGAGCTTCTTCCGGGTCAGGTGAGCCAGAAATCCGCGGATCGCCAGTCGATCGAGCCCTTGCCACGACCACCCGCGGACACCGTAGTAGGTTCCGAGGAATCCTACCAGTTCCTCCAGGTCGCGCCGGTAGGCGATGAGCGTATTCGGAGAAACATCTCGTTCCTTTTCGAGGTGCGTCAAAAACTCTTCGACCCCATACCCCTCACTCATGTCGCCCGCGCCAACGCAGGGCCCAGTATGGCGTTCGCCCCTACCCAGCTGCGCATGTCCGCGAGCGCTCTCTCGGCGAACACCTCCCGCTTTCGCTTCTTGTCGCGAATCTTTTCCGATAGATCGTCGAGCAGGCCGAAGTTCGCGTTCATGGGCTGAAAATGCTTTGGGTCCGCCTCGTTCATGTACCGATAGAGCGCGCCAAGCATTGTGGTCGGTGGTGGGACGACGGGCTCGTCGCCAGAGAGAATTCGCGCGAGATTGATGCCGGCCAGCAAGCCCGTCGCGGAGCTTTCCGTATAACCCTCTACTCCTGTAATCTGTCCGGCGAAAAGGATCGTGGGGTCGTCGCGCGCGGATAGGTGCGCGCTCAAACACGCGGGTGAGTTCAGATACGAATTGCGATGGATCGATCCGTAACGAAGAAACTCGGCTTGCTCCAGCCCTGGAATCATGCGCACCACGCGCAGCTGCTCGGGAATCCGCAGGCGTGTCTGGAATCCGACGAGATTCCACATCCGGCCGGCACGGTCCTCCTGCCGGAGCTGTACCACCGCATACGCGTCGCGTCCAGTGCGCGGATCGCGCAATCCAACCGGTTTGAGTGGTCCGAAACGCAGGGTGTCGCGACCGCGCTGAGCCATCACTTCCACGGGCATGCAGCCCTCGAAGTACGGCACCTCATCGAACTCGTGGCCGTGGTATTGGTCCGCCGAGATGAGCGCGTCGAGGAAGGCGTCGTATTGCTCGCGCGATAGCGGGCAGTTCAGATACGCACCGTCCTCATGGGCGGCCTCCATCGTTTCCTTTCCATAGCGCGAGCCACGAAAGACGATCGAGTCGTCAATGGAGTCGCGTGCAACGATCGGCGCGATTGCATCATAGAACGCCAGCGCGCCAACACCGAGCCGCGCACGGATTGCCTCGGCGAGCTTGTCGGAAGTGAGGGGGCCAGTCGCAATGATCGCGGGAGAAGCAATGGCCGTGACTTCTCCGCGAACGACGGTAATTCGGCGCTCCGCGGAGATACATTCCGTCACGCCGCGGGAAAACGCATCCCGATCCACAGCCAAAGCGCTCCCTGCGGGTATTCGCGCACCATCAGCGGCCTCGAGGATCAGAGAGCCGAGCAGACGCATCTCGGCCTTGAGCAGGCCGTGCGCGTTCGTGAGCTCCGTGCTCTTGAAGGTGTTCGAGCAAACCAGCTCGGCGAGTCCGTCGGTCTTGTGGGCGGGAGTCGTCGCGATCGGACGCATCTCGTGGAGCGAGACCTGGATCCCGCGACTGGCTAGCTGCCAGGCGGCCTCTGACCCGGCAAGGCCGCCGCCTACGACAGTTACGCCCTGGGTCACACCGCCACGGCTTCGGGGGTGGGCGCGACGTCCCACTCGTTCGCGCACTTGATGCATCGCCTGTAATCGCCGCGGGTCTTGGTGAACTTCGCTTCCGCGCCAACGTATCCGCACTCGGGGCACGTCTCGGCTACGGGCTTGTCCCAAACCACGAAATCACACTTGGGGTAATTCGAGCAACCGTAAAATGCCTTACCTCGTTTCTTTGAGCGGCGAACGGCGATATCCCCATCATCCTTCGGACACTTCACGCCGGTAGGCATCGATCTCGTGCCGCGGCACTTCGGAAATTTGCTGCAACCGAGGAATTCACCGGCGCGTCCGTTACGAATAACCATTGGAGCGCCGCACTCGTGGCAGATCTGGTCTGTCGGCTGTGCCGGCTTGCGGTCACCACGCAACGGCCTGGTGTACTTGCAATCCTTGGGATGATTCTCGCACGCCAGAAACGGCCCGAAGAATCCTCCGCGGGGCACCAGCTTCCCGCCACACGTTGGACATCTCTCGGTCGCAATCATCGATAGATCGTGGGCCTCGCCGATCAGTTCCTCGATGTTGGCACCCTTTACGGACGCGGCGAACGGCCCGTAGAAATCGCCCAGCATTTTTCGCCAGTTCACATCGCCTTCCTCGACTTTGTCGAGGTCGGTTTCCATGTGGGACGTGAACTGGACGTTGAAAACATCCGGGAAGCTCTTCACCATCACTCGTTCGACCTGCTCACCCAACTGCGTTGGGAAAAAGCGACGCTGCTCGAGTTGCGCGTAGCGGCGGTCGACGAGCGTCGAAACGATCGACGCGTAAGTGGACGGCCGGCCGATCCCAAGCCGCTCCAGCTCTTTGACTAGGCTCGCTTCGGAGAACCGGGGCGGCGGCTCGGTGAAGTGCTGCGATGGAGTGATCGCACGAACCGGGATGTTCTCGCCTTTCTCGACGACCGGAAGTCCCTGCTCTTCCTCTAGGGCTTTCCCTTCCTCGGCTTCGCGCGATTCCTTGTACAGCCTCTGGTATCCGTCGAACTTGACGACGCTGCCCGTAGCCCTGAACAGGAACCGACCCAGGTCGAAATCCACGGTTGTCGTATCGAACACAGCCGGCGACATCTGCGAGGCCATGAACCGCTGCCAGATCAATTCGTACAAACGATACTGATCTTCCTTCAGATACTTTCTGATGTGCTCCGGGCGGCGCGTCGGATCCGTTGGGCGGATTGATTCGTGGGCATCCTGCGCGTTCTTCGCCTTGCCGTCTGTATAGAGTCGCGGAGCATCGGGCAGATACTGCTGGCCATACATCAACTTGATGTAGTCGCGCGCCTGGTCGGCCGCCGAGGGAGCCACCCGGGTGGAATCGGTTCGCATGTAGGTAATCAGGCCGACGGCGCCTTCTTCCCCGATTTCGATTCCCTCGTAAAGGTCCTGCGCCAGCCGCATCGTCCGCTTCGAGCCGAAGCTCAGCTTTTTCGCCGCATCCTGCTGGAGGGTGCTCGTTGTGAATGGCGCGCCCGGATTCTTGCGTCGCTCGCGACGCTTTACTTCCGTGACCTGGAACGTCTTGCGCGACTTGAGCGCGGAGAGAATCTCGTTGGCCTCGCCCTCGTTGCCGATGACGGGCTTTTTGCCGTCGAGCAGATGCAGCTTGGCGGTGAACTGCTGCCTGTCTTTTTCCAGCAGCGCCTCGACCGTCCAATACTCCACCGGCTTGAACGCGCGGATTTCTCTTTCGCGCTCGACCAGGAGGCGAAGCGCCACGGTCTGAACGCGTCCCGCCGAAATCCCCTTCTTTACGGTTTTCCAGAGTACGGGGCTGGCTTTGTAGCCTACGAGCCGGTCGAGAACCCGACGCGCCTGCTGCGCATCGACCTTCCGCTCGTCGATCTCGCCCGCGTTCGCGATTGCGAGCTGCACCGCATCGCGAGTGATCTCGTGAAACAGAACGCGCCTCACCGGCGCACCGTTCTTCGACTTGATCTGCTGCGCCACGTGCCACGCGATCGCTTCGCCCTCGCGATCAGGATCCGTCGCAAGGAAGATTTCTCTCGAATCTCGCGCGGCGGATTTCAAATCCGCAACGGTCTTCTCCTTGCCCGGAATCGTTACGTACTCGGGCTCGAACCCGTTTTCGATGTCGATCCCCATCTTCTTTTCGGGTAGGTCGCGGACGTGACCGATCGTCGCGCGCACGCGGTACGCGCGGCCGAGATACTTGCCGATGGTCTTGGCTTTCGCCGGCGATTCGACGATCACGAGCGAGGTCGAACCAGGTTCGAACGTTTCACCTTCGTCCGGTGGCAAAGCTTTACGCGCCTTTGTCAGGCGGGTCGCCGCAGTTGTCTTTGTGGCGCGCTTTGCCGTGGTTTTTCTCTTAGGAGTCTTGGCTTTCGCCATCTCTAATGCACCGTTGTGTTGTCGCCGCTCGGGGAGGAGTCTTCCAAACCAGTCCCTTCCAGCAATCCCCGCAGATCATCAAGCGCAATCCGCCCCTCAAACTGCATTAGGGCCCGTTCGATGATATGCTCCAGCTCGGGGCCGTTGATCGCTCCCGAGCCGTTGAGGGAGAGCAGATGTCCCCACGCGTCGGGTGCGAACCGCCCCCGCTCGTGCGGTCCCATCACCCGGAAGGTGGTCTGTCCTGGAATTCGTTCGTCCATAAGTGACGCCTTAGTTATTTGATGGTCGAGCCAAGCTCGACGATTTTCGTTATAAGTTGTTGTCTCACAAGCTTTTCCGCGTCGAGAACCACGTCGGCCGTCTCGTAAAGGCCCCGCCTCTTTTCATAAAGCTCTCGTAGTGCCAGCACCGGGTCTCTGCCCGCCAGGAGCGGTCTGGTCTCCACCCGGCGCAGCCTTCGAGCAACTGCTTCGGGTGACGCTCTAAGGTATATGATACGTCCAGTCGAACGCAAAAGTTCGACGGACCTCGTCTGCGTTATCCAACCCCCGCCCGGCGACAACACCATTCCGCCACCACTGCTCAGCTCATGCGTCAGGGCGGATTCCATCGCGCGAAAGTGGTCTTCCCCCTTCAGGCGGAAGATCTCTCGCACCTCCATACCGGATCTCCGCTCGATCTCGCGATCGAAGTCGAGAAACGGTCTTCCCAGCCGGCGCGCCGCAGCTTTCCCGATCGTCGTCTTGCCCACTCCTGGAAGTCCGACGAGGATCAGATGCGGCGGCGGCTTATCGTCCCTTTCTGTCACTCAGGGACTGAATGTAATTGTCGTAATTGCGCCTGGTCTCTTTGAGCGAGTCTCCGCCAAACTTCTCAAGGAGCGCCTGGGCAACGACGAATGCTGTCATGGCTTCGGCGATTACCCCCATCGCAGGAACGGCCGTGACATCACTTCGTTCCGCGACTGCCTGTGCGGGCTCCCGAGTCTTCATTTCGATCGTGCCCAAGGGGCGCATCAGCGTGCTGATCGGCTTCATCGCCGCGCGGATGACGATCTGCTCGCCGTTGCTGACTCCACCTTCCATTCCACCGGCGCGATTGGTTCGCCGGCGCACGCCACCCGCTTTCACGTTTCGCGCGTCGGCGTCGATCTCGTCGTGAACGTCGGACCCCTTCCTGTGAGCCGACTCAACACCCAATCCGATCTCCACCGCTTTTACCGCCGGGATCGACATGATGGCCGCAGCGAGTCTTCCATCGAGCTTTCTGTCCCACGACACGTGGGAGCCGAGTCCCACCGGGACGCCGTCACAAATCACTTCGGCGACTCCACCAAGGGTGTTACCATCCGCCTTTGCGGCGTCGATACGCGCGATCATCGCTTTTTCCGCGACGCCGTCCAGAGTCCGTAGGGGCGACGAGTCGGCCACCGCGTTGAGATCAGCCGGCATCTTCGCGGGCGACTTGGCGTCGACTCCGCCAATGTGCACGACGTGGCTGCCGAGGGTGATACCGAACTCAGTGAGGAATCGCCTGCAGATGGCTCCCGCGGCCACGCGCGCCGTAGTTTCGCGGGCGGATGCACGCTCCAGAACGTCGCGCGCGTCGTCCCGATCGTACTTGAGCATTCCCGAGAGATCGACATGTCCAGGTCGCGGTCGGGTCACCGCCCGCTTTCGCTCGGGGTCGTTGTCCCGCGGGGCAGGATCCATGATCTCCTGCCAGTTCTTCCAGTCCCGATTGTGGACGAGCATGGCGATCGGGGAGCCTAGCGTCTGGCCGGCTCGCACGCCGGATAGAAGCTCGGCGTGGTCGGACTCGATCTTCATGCGCCTGCCGCGGCCGTAGCCCTGCTGCCTGCGGGCGAGCTCCGTGTCCACGTCAGCCGCCAGGAGAGGCAGGCCAGCGACCATACCCTCGAGGATGGCTACGAGGGCTGGCCCGTGTGACTCCCCGGCGGTGGTGAATCGCAGCATGCGCCTCCATAAAAGAAACGAGCCCGGCTTTTGACCGGGCTCGCTTTCCAACTCGTACCCGCGTCCTGCGGGAACCTACGGGCAGGTCGTGGTAAACGTATTCGGAAGCGTCGCGATGACAACCCCTCGTGCCGTCGCTCCGACGAGCACCAGTTGTCCGGTCGGCCGCAGAGCCGCCTTCACCGGCCCGATTATCGGGTCACGTATCTGGATCTGGGCAATTTTCTGATAGCAGTTGGTATCGTAGACATCGATCAGCGGCTGAGAGGACGCTGCGAAAATCAGACGGGTGCTGAGCGGGAACATTGCTGCATTGTTCTGCGGGTGAAAGTCGATCCCCGCGTTGCCAGTTGTAGTGGAGAGCACGCCCTGCAGTCTAAGAGCCGCTCCGCTCAGCAGATAGGTAGAGTCCCCTCTGATCGCGACGAGCGAGCCGTCAAAGTTGATAGCTACGCCCTGAACCTTCGAGAATGCGTTCGCGATGAAGTCGGACACATTCGAAGCCGGCGAGACGCCGAGGTCAATGAACGGGAAGTTGGGGTCGAAACCTCGTGAGACGTTATATGTCATCGCGCGGCTTCCATTGACCGCTCCGCCTTCCCCGAATATGGCGAGATTGAAGTTCCCTGATCCTCGTACAAACGTGGTGTCGGTGAACCCAAGCCTGTTGATGTCGATGACAGTCGACGATACGGCGCCTGTTCCGGGATTGGTGTACTTGTAGGGCACCAGGGTAGTCTGATTGACACCATTGGCGTCAAATCGAATGACCTCAAGCGTATCGGAGCGCGCTCCGCTTTGGCCCATGGCCTGCTCGAAGAACAGATGCTACGTAACCTTCGTCAGATTCTCCCAACGCAACGTTCCATTGTTGCTTTGGAACGGAGCCGACTGGCCGGGCGTGGGGGTCGTTGAGTACGCGAGAATGACATCCCCGCAGACTCCTCCGGACGCAATGCAGGTCGCGCCGAGATACTGCGGACGATCACTGAAATCGTACACGGTGCGAACCTGAGTCGGCAGACCGCTTGTCACCGATGTCGTCGTTGTAATCGTATAGGCGATGATATTCGGAAGCTGATAACGGAACGCCTCTACGCCGTTACCGACAGCGTCCAACCTTACATAGCTGATACTCGTACCGCCCGAGTTCGCAACGAGTACCGTATCGCCAATGGCGCCAGTGCTGTTGCGCGGCCAACCAGCGATTCCCCAAGGACGCGAACCAACGATGATCCCAGGCTGGAAGGCAAGTGAAGCGAGATCGAAGACCTCGACACGGTTCTGTGTGATGTTGGTAATGTAGAGACGGTCCTTACCCGGGTGATACATGACGTCGGCCACGATACCGCCAGCCGGCAGCGGACGGGTATTCCCGGCGACCACCGTCACAGTGTCGATACGGTCCGAGCCACTCGCAAGCTTGGCGTAGGCTCTGACGCCATTCGCGTTTCGAGCGAACACCTGGATGTACGCGGTCGTAGGGAACGTCGTGTACGGGAGTTTCATCGTGAAGACGTGGGGCTGGAACGTCAGCTGCCCACTCGATACGAACGTCGCAGAATCATCAATCGGTCCGCCAAGGGCGCTACGAACTTCGTAGCCAAGTTGGGCGATGCCGCTCGGGTCATCGGCCTCGACGTGTACGGTATCGCCTACCTCGATGCGGTTAACATGCCCGCAGGCGTTGTCGTAAACCGAGCTGCTTGCGCAGTACGCATTCACTACTGGTACGGAATTGACCTGAGCTGCCGTCTGGACCGTGATCGTGATGCTCGTGCCCACTGCGCGTTGTCCCAAGGAATCTCTGAGGAACGGCGTGATTGTGAGCGTCCCGGCGCTCGCGGTCAGCGGAATTGCAATCGTGTCCTGCATCGTCAGGGAATCCTTGAGAGGACTCGAATAAATGGCCGAATCCGCGCGCACGACTGGACCCGTCGTATTCAGGCCCAGCGAGCGGATCTTGACCGCGGTCTTCCCCATTACCGTAACGACGATGGATTTGCCAAGGACCGCCGAACTTCCCGAGAAGGGGCTCAGCACCTTTACATCTGGCGGGGGAAGGTTCCCGGTGGCCAGGCGCAGCGTGTCGACACCGGACGTGTTCCCGGCGCCGTCCACTGCCGTAGCAGTGATGACGACAGGCGTGCCGGGCGGAACTAAGCGGGAGGCAAAAAGAGTGAACGCCCGAGTAAAGTCGGTTACCGCGCTCGTGAATGTGGTATCGTAAAGTACTCCGACGGCGCCGACAGCCTGAACGTGAATCGTCCTCAACCCAAGGTTGTCCTTCGCCCGAGCCGAGAAGGCAATGACCGTGTCAGCGCCGCCCGTGATCGGTGTGAGGGTCATGGTCGGCGGAGTGCGATCCTGCGTACCGTTCGACGACGTCGTGTCATTGCACGCCGCTACGCCCAGAGAGATCGATGCTGCGATCACGGCTAGTGTCAGGCCGTGGCGCAGACCGCCAGTGAGATCTTTATACATTCGAGTCACCTTTAACGGGTGGCTGGTGGTATCGGATTGGACGAGGCACCGGGGATCGGCGCACCGTCGTCGATGATGTGGGGCGTGACGAGGATGAGGAGGTCACGCTTTTCGTCGTCGGTGCGCGTCTCGCCGAACAGTCTCCCGATGATCGGCAGATCGACGAGGATCGGAATGCCCGACTTGGACTGCGTGGTTTGTGTTACCGTTAACCCGCCGATGACTGCTGTCTCGCCGTCCCCGACGAGGAGCTGGGTGTCTCCCGACTGCTTGCCGAAGATGAACCCGACGTCCGACGACGCGAGCTGCGCGTCGGAGTTCTCGGCGTGCAGGAGCAGCAGAATCTGGCGGTTGTTCGTGATGTGGGGCGTAACGGTCAGAATGATACCGACCTGTTTCATCTGGACCGTTGCACGCGGCGCCTGGGCCGCGCCCCCCGTAGCGAGAGCTGCGGTACCCGCGTCCAGTACTCTTATCGGTATTTCCTGACCGACCTGAATCGATGCCTGGCGATTGTCAAGCGTCACGATGCTCGGCTCGGCCTGAAGATCGGCGAGTCGAACTTCCTGGAGCGCGTCGAGGAAGCTCGTGAGCTGGAATTTGCCGAGCGCGGTCGAGAAGACCACTTGCAGAGCGGGATTGACTACGCGTGCGTTCGCATTGGCGATCGCTGACAGCGCATTACCGCCGAGAAGAACCCGGTCGCCATTGAAAGGCGTGCCGCCGCCCAATGCGTTGGGAACTCCGCTACCGTCGGTAGAGATCGGTTTGAGTGTGGAAGGGTCCGTGCGCTTGACCAGCTGACTGAAGAATTGGTCGGTACCCGTACCGAGGTCATACGAGAGCCCGATGTCTTCGATGTTCGTTCTGTTGACGAAGATGATCTTGGCCTTGATGCCGACCTGCGGGGTGCGAACGTCGAGGTTGCGCACGTACTGCAGGACGTCGGCGAGGCGTGAGGCCGTCTCCGTGATGATAAG
>CATPBN010000184.1 GCA_955652635.1 uncultured Gemmatimonadaceae bacterium | reverse complement strand
GTGCCGCGGTTGATCGTGGCGTACTCGCGGATCACCGTGCCCTCTCCAATCACTACTGTCGTCTCTTCCCCGGCGAACTTGAGGTCCTGAGGCGGCCCGCCAACAACGCTACCGATGCCAACCCTGCAGAGAGGGCCGAGGGCGACGTTGCGCTCGAGAGTGGCGCGCGGAGAGATAACGCAGTCGTCACCGATCGAGCATCCCTCGCCAACGATTGCGAACGCACCAATCTCGACGTTTGATCCGATCTCCGCGTCCGGCGAGACTATCGCGGTCGGGTGGATCCGCCTGCCGCTCATCGGTCGCGCACCATCGCTGCCATGTCCGCCTCGGCGACGACCTCGCCTTCCACCTTTCCAACTCCGCGCATTTTGCAAACGGTGCCCCGGAGCTGGGTGATCTCGAGCTCGAACCGGATCTGATCGCCAGGCTTGACGGGCCGGCGGAACTTCACGTTGTCGAGCGACATGAAGTAAACGACTTTGCTTTCCGGGTCCTCGACGGAGCCCATCAGAAGCATTCCCTCGACCTGCGCCATCGCCTCGATGATGAGCACACCGGGCATGATCGGGTGCCCGGGAAAGTGTCCCTGAAAAAAAGGCTCGTTGATGGTGACGTTCTTGAGCCCGACGATCCGCTTCTTTTCCTCGATCTCGAGAATCCGGTCCACCAAGAGGAACGGGTAGCGGTGGGGCAGGACCTTCATGATGTCTTCAATCGTATACATCGACTTCTCCTTTCTTGCGCCTTTGATCAGCTCCCGCACCAGTGTCACCGTTCCACGATGGCTGGGCTTGACCGCCACTATGCGTGCTCGCACCCGCGCGCCGGCAAGCGCCAGATCGCCCAAGCAGTCCAATGCCTTGTGACGCACGAACTCGTCACTCCAGCGAAGATCGCCACTCAGAATATCGCTGTGATCGAGCACTACCGCATTACTGAGCGAGGCGCCCTTTATCAGTCCCTTGGCTCGCAGAATGTCCACTTCGTGAACGAACCCGAACGTCCTCGCTCTCGACAACTCGCTAACGAACGAGTCCCTGGTAACCACAAACCGGCGTGACTGTCTGCCTATCCGTGGATGCGGGAACTCGATAGTTACATCCAGCTCCAGCTGCCGGGCTGGGTACGCTTCGTAAACTGACGCTCCATCTATGATCCTCACGGGCTCGGTGAGATCCAGGAAATCCGGCTCACCGTCCAGCTCAGCCAGCCCCGCTTTGGACAGCGCCTCGACGAACGGCGCCGCGCTTCCATCGAGAATCGGCGGCTCCGGAGCATTCATGTCGATTGTCACATCGTCGATACCGAGTCCCGCCACCGCCGCCAGTACATGCTCCACGGTGTGCACAGCGTGTTCGCCTTTGCCGAGCTGAGTCCGCCGCTCGCTCGCGCTCACTTCGCTCACATGCGCTCGTATGCGGGGCAACCCGGCGCAGTCGGTGCGACGAAAAACTATTCCCTGCCTTGCGGGCGCTGGCTGAAAGGTAATTTTGCACGGTACACCCAAGTGCAGTCCGATCCCCTCGAGGACCACTGGCCGCGCGAGCGTCTTACGGCTCACTTGCTTTCCGAGTCTTCCAGCAGCTTCTCCAGGCGGCGGATCATTCCTGCCAATTTAAACACGGCGGCCGAGGCGCGAAGAGAGTCGCGATGAGGGCGCGCAGGGTAGACGGACCACGTTTCGCCAGCCGGGATGTCGCCGAACACCCCCGCCTGTGCTGCCAGTCTTGCGCCCGCTCCGATACTGAGATGCCCACTGATCCCTGCCTGACCGGCGAGGATTGCGCCATCACCAATCGTCACCGAACCGGCGACGCCAACCTGCGCCATCAACAGGCATTTCTCGCCGATGCGTACGTTGTGGGCGATGTGTACGAGATTGTCGATCTTCGTACCGCTACCGATCACAGTGTCATCGATGCTGCCGCGGTCGATCGTCGTGTTGGCGCCTATCTCGACATCATCGCCGATGATGCACCGCCCCACGTGCGGGATCTTGCTGTGGGCACCATCTCGGAAAACGTAGCCGAACCCGTCGCAGCCAATGCGTGCTCCGGAATGGATCACGACGCGTTTACCGAGAGTGGCGCCCGCGTAGATCGTCACTCCGGGCCAGAGGCGCGACCCATCACCGAGAGTCGCCTTTTCTCCCACGACTGAGTGCGCTCCGATTACGCAGTCGGCACCGATCTTTGACGCTCGGCCGATGACCGCGTACTCAGCGATCGAGACCCGCTCCCCCAGCGTCGCGCCCTTGCCAATGCGCGCTGTCGCCGCGACACCAGGTGGGAGCGGTGTCTCCGGATAAAGCCTGGGCAGCAGGGAAAACAACCTCTCCAATGGCTGCTTCACGATTATTCTCGCGGGCGGCCCGCCCGGCGCGTCGCGAAATTCCGGATCTATGAGGACAATTCCGGCCCCGGTGCTCGCCAGCATCGGCGCGTACCTGGCGCTCGAAAGAATGCTGAGATGACAGGCAAGAGCGCGGTCGAGTGGAGCGACACCACTCACCGAGATCGCGCCGTCGCCGATCAGCTCGCCCGAGACGAGATCCGCAATAGCCAGAGCGGTGATGGTGCTAGCACCATCACCGCTGAGTGAACTTCCGGACTTGGGCGACGGGTTCACTTCTTCGGCCGAGTCACTCCCGCAGGCTGTGGAACGGCTCCGCTCGCCGGGGGTGCGGGCGGGCTCTGCGACTTGAGCCGCGCGAGAACGCGATCGGTGAGATCGAGTCTCTTGTCCGCGGCCACCACGACGCTGGCTTGCGCGCCGACATCGAGGATCATCGAGTATCCGTCCTCGGAGCGGATGGCTTCGATGACGCCCTGAACGCGCTCCATTATCGGTTTCACCAGCTGCGCCTGTCTCGCCTGCATCGTCGAGTCAAGACCACGTGCTCTGTCCTGGTACTGGGCCTCGCGATCACGAATCGCCTTGCCTCGCGCGGCGCGCGTCGTGGTGTCGAGCTTGCCAGCATCGCGGTCGAATGCGGCCATGAGCGCCGTGAGTGAGTCGTTCATTCGGGAGAGCTGTTGCCGGTAGGCACCGACTTCCCTGTCGAACTGCGCTTCCGCTTCGGCCCGGCCAGGGGCCTGCTGAAGGAGAAGAGCGGAATTGATGTAGCCAATCTTGACCGGCACCTGCGCGGCGGACGGCGCCGCCTGCGCGCTTGCGCTTCCAGTGACGATCAGCGATGTGGCCAGTGCGAACAAGCTCGCACGAAGAAGCACTCGCATTATAACTCCAGTGTTAGAAGAATTGTCCGAGCTTGAAGTGGAGCTTCCAGCCAGGTGCCGGCCGCCCCGCAGTGTCAACTTTGTCGAAACCATACCCGACGTCCACTCCCAAAGGCCCGAGCGGACTCAACGTGCTGACCCCGAAG
Organism: uncultured Gemmatimonadaceae bacterium; assembly: GCA_955652635.1. Classification (GTDB taxonomy): domain Bacteria; phylum Gemmatimonadota; class Gemmatimonadetes; order Gemmatimonadales; family Gemmatimonadaceae; genus UBA4720. The sequence goes on along the minus strand of CATPBN010000184.1, from coordinate 7,533 downwards.
CCCGCGCTTCTGAACAGACGCGTCGGGTCGAACTCGCGGGGCTTGTTCCAAACATTGCCGCCTTCGAAGAAGGTGTTCAAGTACAGCGACTGGTTGATCCTGAGTCCGATCTCTCCGGTCCCCGTAAAGTACGCGTTTCCGAACGACGAGCGACTTGCCTGATTCTGGTTCGCGCTCGGGTCGTATCCGTTGGGCGTTATCGAAAATTCGTCGTACCCGCGCAGCTGTTCGCCGTACTGAGTTCCGCCAAGAGTGAACGCCTGCGAATAGAAGAACGGTCCCGTGTCGCCGAATACTGCGCCTGCTTTGGCCGACAACCCGACAATGAACATCATCGGCTCGCCGCCCAGAAGGCTGCCGCCGATAGTACCGATCGGCGCGAAGGAGCGCAGCTCTGTCGTGTAGCGTTGGAACGCCGCTGTGCCGCCGAGGGGCCCACCGTTGAACTGCGCGTTGAACGACTGGAGACCACCGTCGGCCGGGAACGGAAGGCCGGTTCGTGTATCGTGCGTCGCGGTGAAGCCGAGTGTGGAACGGAAACAGTTCTTGCACGCGTTGGCCACTGTTCCGAGCAGTCCGGTGCTCTCGTACTTCACTTTCTCGCCCCCGTAGGAGACGTAGAGCCGCGTGTAGAGAGAGCTCGGCACGGGGAACCCAAGCTGAACCTGGCCACCGGTGCGGGTCGCCCCGCCCAGCTCAGCAATCTGGAAACGCGAGCGGCTGTTGTAGGCGGTGAGGCTTCCTGAGATGCGCGACTGGCGAATGTTCGGATCGCTGTACGTCGCGTTGAAATCATTGATGTAGCGCCCGAACTGCCACTGCACCTGGGCCCGCTTGCACCGCCCGAGGAGGTTCGGCTGGTCGAGTCCGATGAATCCGCCGAGACCCGTACCCTGTCCCATCGACGCGCCGAAATTCACGTTTCCTGTACGCTTCTCCTTCACGGTGAAGACGATGTCCACGTCGCCCTGATCGCCACTTGGCTTCGTATCGGGCGCAGGCATCGGCGTCTCGAAGAAGTTCAGGTTGCCGATATTCTGATAGCTGCGGATCAGATAGTTGCGGTTGAAGACCTGGCCGGGGGCCAACACGATCTGCTCTCGAATGCAGGACTCGTGTGTGTAGTCGTTGCCAACGATCTCGATCCGGTTCACTATGGCCGGTGAGCGCTCGTCGATCTCCCAGCGGAGATTCACCTTTCGCACGGAATCGGTGCTCGGCACCCGCTCCATCACGGGTCGCACCTGCGCGTAGATGTACCCTTCGTCGTTGTAGGCCTCAGCGAGTTTCTGCTGCGCGTCTTCCCATTTCGCGGCATCGAAGGTGTTCGGGGGATTGACGTAGCTGCGGCGCAGGATCCCCACCGTGCGCTGGCTGATAGTCGCTTGCTGATTCTTGCCGAAAGGATAGAACGTGCCGATCTGCTCAGTGGAGAAGCGACGGTTGCCCAGCACCTCGAAGTTGCCGACCGTATAACGGGGGCCTTCGCTGACGGTGATGTCGATCAACCCCTTTCCGTTCGCGCGGTCGACGATCAGGGTGTCCTTGAGGATCCTGAAGTCGATGAAGCCACGGCTCGAGTAGAGCTGCGGGATGTGCTCGCTCAAGTCGCTCGCATACTTCGCGTCGTCGAACTCTCCGTTGCGTGTGAAGAGGAATCCCTCCGGCTTCGTTTCCATGGCCGAAACGATGTCCGCATCCGAGATGTTCCTGTTTCCGTTGATCCGGATGCCCGAGACAGCGAGGCGGCGCCCCTCATCGATATGGAAGTCGATCGAGAGCTTGCCATCAACGAGCGTCGATTCGGGCTTGATTCGCGCGAGGTAATAACCGTTGCTCTCGTAGAGAGAGTCAGCGCTCGCGACGGCCTTGGCAATCTTGCCGGGATCGACCGGGCCACCCGTGGGAAATGCGAGCTTTTCCTTTACGTCTTTGGGGGACACCTTGTTGGCGCCGATCACCCTGTAGCTGGTAAGAACCGGCCGCTCGCGCACCTGAATTACCAGAGTGGCCTTGTTGGTCGTCGGCGCAATTCGGCAGACGATTTGGACGTCGTCGAACTGAGCGGTGCCATAGACCGCCTTGATTGCGGCCTGGATGTCGTGGACGTTGAGCTGGGTACCGGCGGACAGGCTCGCGGTGGACCGAATCGCAGCGGAGTCCACCCGAGCGTTTCCGCTCACAACTATTGATTCAGGCGTCGAGCAGGCACCGGGCGCGGTCTCCTGGGCGTACAAAGGAGCCGCGCTCGCTGCGACGAACGCCAGCACATATGAAGCAAATTTTCGCATCACACAAATATACACTATTGGGTTTTCGAGAGGTCCCGCTCGGCGGCGAGTATCCTCATTAGACAAAGGGGCCGGAGGAGAGTTGCTTCTCTCCTCCGGCCCCGTGTCTTGCGGCAGGTTGGTTCTAGGCTTTCGGCGTACCGCTCAGAACGCGGAACTCGAGCTTCTCTCCGTCCGCCGCGAGATCCACTTCGATCTCGTCGCCCTTTGAGAATTCGGCGAGTAAAATCTTCTCGGAGAGTGGATCCTCGATGAATTTCTGGATCGCGCGCTTAAGTGGACGCGCGCCGAACTTCTCGTCGTATCCGTGCTTGACAAGGAGCGCCGATGCGGCGTCGGTCAGCTTGAGCGTCAGCTCTTCATCGCCCAACCGCTTCTGCACGTCCTTCAGAAGGATCCCGACGATCTCGGCGATGTTCTCCTGCGAGAGCGGGTGGAAGACGATCACGTCGTCGAGCCGGTTCAGGAACTCCGGGTTGAAGACGTGCTGCATCTCTTCCTTGACCTTCTCCGCCATCCGCTCGAAGCTCGACTTCTGGTCCGGTGCATGGAAGCCGAGGCCACGACCCTTGGTGATGTCGCGCGCGCCGATGTTGGACGTCATGATGACCACGGTGTTCTTGAAGTCGATGACGCGGCCATAGTTGTCGGTGAGGTGCCCTTCATCCAGGACCTGCAGCAGGATGTTGAACACATCCGGGTGCGCCTTCTCGATCTCGTCCAGCAGCACGACGCTGTAAGGCTTGCGCCGCACGGCTTTGGTGAGCGTGCCCGAATCCTCGTAGCCGACGTAGCCCGGAGGCGCGCCGATCAGGCGCGACACCGAGAACTTCTCCATGTACTCGCTCATGTCGACGCGAATCAGGGCCGCCGGATCGGCGAACAGGAACTTCGCCAGCTGCCGCGCGACTTCCGTCTTGCCGACGCCGGTCGGGCCGGAGAAGATGAACGAGCCGATGGGGCGGTTCGGATCCTTGAGTCCCGCGCGGCTGCGGCGGATCGAGCGCGCCAGAGCCTTGATGGCCTCTTCCTGCGCGACGACCGATACGTGGAGCTCCTCCTCCATGCGCAGCAGTCTCGCAGTCTCCGCTTCCTGCAATCGCATCACCGGTATGCCGGTCCAGCGGCTCACGATGAATGACACTTCGTCCTCACCGAGCACGGGACGGTGCGACTGGCGATGCTTCTCCCACTCCTCCTGCTTGCGTCGGATCTCGCCCTGCAGCTCGCGCTCGCGATCGCGCAGCGATGCCGCGCGCTCGAAGTTCTGGTCGCGCACGGCAGACTCTTTGTCCACGTTCACGGCATCGAGCTGACCCTTGAGCTCCGCGACTGCGGGCGGAGGCGACTGTGTCGCCAGACGCGCTCTCGCGCCCGCCTCGTCGATCACGTCGATCGCCTTGTCGGGAAGGAATCTGTCGGTGATATAGCGCTCCGAAAGCTTCGCCGCAGATTCCAGCGTCGCGTCGGGGATCGTCACCTTGTGGTGTTCCTCGTATTTCTTGCGGAGGCCCTTGAGGATCTCAACTGTCTCGTCGACCGAGGGCGGCTCGACGATGACGGTCTGGAAGCGACGCTCGAGTGCTCCATCCTTTTCGATGTACTTGCGATACTCGTTCAGAGTCGAGGCACCGACGCACTGCAGCTCGCCACGGGCGAGCGCCGGCTTGAGCATGTTGCTCGCGTCGATCGCGCCTTCGGCCGCACCGGCCCCGACGAGGGTGTGCAGCTCGTCGATGAACAGGATGATGTTCTTGTTCTGCGCGATCTCGTTCATGACCGCCTTGAGCCTCTCCTCGAACTGACCGCGATATTTGGTGCCCGCGATGACGGCTGCCATATCGAGCGACAGCACGCGATTCTCGCGCAGAGAATCCGGGCATTCTCCATTGGCGATGAGCTGGGCAAGACCCTCGACGATGGCAGTCTTGCCGACACCTGGCTCACCGATGAGCACTGGATTGTTTTTCTTGCGGCGCGTCAGGATCTCCATCACGCGCTCGATCTCCTTGGCCCGCCCGATGGTCGGATCGAGCTGGTTGTCGGCGGCGAGCTGAGTCAGATCTCTGCAGAAATGGTCCAGCGCCGGCGTCTTGGACTTTTTCTCGCCCTTGCCGGTCTGGGTCTGCGTCGTGCCCGGAGTTCCCTGTGCCGCGGCGGGCGTTCCGCCCTGCGGCATTTCGGTGCCCAGAAGTCTGAGCGTCTCCGCCTTGGCCGCGTCGAGGTTCACGCCTGCGTCGGTGAGAACCTGGGCCGCGATTCCCTTCTCTTCGCGGAGCAGGCCGAGCAACAGGTGCTCGGTGCCCACATAACCGTGACTGAGATCACGGGCTTCGCCCATCGCGAGCTCGAGTACTTTCTTGGCGCGTGACGTATAGGGGAGATCGGGTCCGGTCGCGGCTGCGGCCTTACCCTTCTTCACAGTCTCCTCGATCTTCTGCTGAATCTCGTCGAGGTCGACGCTGAGATTCTGGAGGACGGCGGCAGCGACTCCCTCACCTTCACGGATGAGGCCGAGCAGTATGTGCTCGGTACCGACGTATTCGTGATGGAGACGTGCAGCCTCCTCACGAGCCATGGCGAGAACCTTTCGGACTCGCTCTGTGAAGTTGTAACCGTTCATCTCTGCGATCCTCAGTGCGGGAGCTAGTTCCTTCGCGTGCGTGACAGTGTCGATCACTGCGGCGCGCGTGATTACCCGCTACCCATTACTCCGCCTCTCGAGCCAGCGTCTCCCGCACGTAACGAGCGCGTGCGACATTCGCTTCGCTTTCCGTCAGTGCCCGTCCCTCGGTGTGGCTGAGGTGCGCCAACTGACTAAATATCAGGAGCTTGTTGAGGGTATATACACTGAGACCGCTTATCAGTTTCAGACCGACAGCCAGTCGCACGCCGCTCAGATAGTTCATCGCTTCATCGAAGCTCAAGCTGCGTGCATATCGCAGCGTGCCAAAGGCGCGCCAAAGCTTGTCTTCAATAATATAACCCGCATCGCGCAACAGGACCCGTCGCGCTTCTTCTTCTCTCTCGATTACATGAGTAACGACGCGCACGAGGTAATCAAGTAACTCGCCTTCCGATCTGCCCAGCGTCGTCTGGTTTGAGATCTGAAAGAAATTCCCGACAACTTCGCTCCCCTCGCCATACATGCCGCGGTAAGTGAGTCCCACCTGTTGCAGCCCGGCGAGCACTCTCCCGATTTCCTTGGTCAAAACGAGGCCCGGCAGGTGGATCAGAACCGAGGCCCGGAGCCCGGTTCCGACGTTCGTCGGACAGGCGGTGAGGTAGCCGAACTCGCTGTGAAACGCGTAGGGAACCTTGTTTCCCAGCTCGGAGTCCAAGCGCTCCAGTACGCCGAAAGCGTCAGCGACGTGAAACCCCGAGTGGAGCGCCTGGAGACGAAGATGATCTTCTTCGTTTACCATGATCCCCACCCCGCGGGAGAGGTAAACGGCAGCACCCGTCCGAACTGGCTGCTCGTTCAGGCCCGCAAGCTCTTTGCTCACCACGTGACGCTCGTGGAGAAGAAGCCTGTCTTCCGGCGGGAGCTCATCCACTCGAAGCAGGACGCCGTCTTCTATCGACTGTAGACCCGCGAACGCTTCCCGGACCTGGGTCAGAATCCTCAGACGCTCACCGTCGCGCGCCCTCGGGGTAAACGCGTAGCCTTCCAGGTTTCTCGCCAGCCGAATCCTAGTCGAGATCACGATATCCGCGTGCTCGCCCGAAGCGTCGAGCCAGCTGGCGCCGCCGTCGGGAAGCAGTGTAAGGTCGAGCATTATTCAATTCCCCGAAGCTTGTCGCGCAGATCGGCGGCGAGCTCGAACTGCTCCGATTCGATTGCGCGCTTGAGTCGATCGCGAAGCTCGGTGGCGCTCGAGACGTGAGGGAGCTCAGAAGGCAATGGCGCGACGTAGCGACGCCCTATGTGCCGCGAGTTGCCGTGAACCCTGCGCAGAAGGTCGCGCAGGCTGCCCTCGAATGTTTCGTAGCAGTGCGCGCATCCAAGTCGACCGGTCGCGCGAAAGTCTGCCAGAGTCGACGAACAGAACGAGCAATGCACGGGCTCGCCCTTGGCGCCGGGCATCTGCTCGTGGATTGTCTGCAGAAAATTGTTGATCTGGGGCTTCGCCGCGCTCAACGTCGTCTCGACCCCGCGCTCGGCAGCGCACTTCTCGCATAGATGCAGCTGCCTGACCCCGCTCCCCTCGATCTCCGTGAGCTGGATCACAGCTTCGCCATTCTTGCACAGATCACAAACCATTTATACCACGACCTCATCGACTGCAGTACGACTCAATTGACCACCCTCGAGGAGCAGCACTTTGCTCGCGCGCGCGGCGAGAGAGCGGTTGTGAGTAACGACGACCATCCCGATCTCGAGGTCATTGACGACCTCGCTCAACAACTCGTGCAAATTCTCGGCATTCGCGCGATCCAGATTTCCCGACGGCTCGTCGGCGAGAACGATCTGCGGATCCATCGCCAGCGCGCGCGCGACCGCCGTGCGCTGCTGCTCGCCGCCGGATAGCTCGCCGGGGCGATGCGACATTCGGGCGCTGAGACCGACTCGCGCGAGCAGCTCCGCCGCGCGGCCCCTCGCCGATTCCTCCGATCGCCCGCCGATTCTGAGCGGCATCATCACATTCTCGAGAGCCGAGAACTCACGGAGCAGGTGATGAAACTGGAATACGAACCCCACGGTGCGGTTCCTGAGCTGTCCAAGCTCACGCTCGTCGCGGCCGTGAATCGGCTCACCTCCAATTACAACATAGCCGCGCGTTGGCTTGTCCAGTGCCCCGAGGACGTGCATCAGCGTGCTCTTGCCAGCGCCGCTCGCGCCGACGATGGCGATCATCTCACCTCGCTGAACGGAGAGGTTCACACCGTTGAGAACATGGAGTGCGTTCCCATCGCCACCGACGTAGGTCTTGTAGACGTCGTGCGCCTCGAGTACGGTCATCGTCATTCGTGTCGGATCGCCTCGATCGGAAAGAGCCGCGAAGCTTGCACGGATGGATACATCGTAGCGACCGCCGCGATTGCAATGCTGGCGAGGATGATCCACATCACGTCCATAGGCTGCGTCGAAACCGGCAGGTGATCGATGAAGTAGACCGTCGGATCGAGCTTGATGAACTGGTACCTGTCGAGCGCGAGCGCCGCCCCAAATCCGAGCAAGAGTCCGAACACGGTGCCCACGACACCAATCAAGAGACCCTGAGCGAAGAAAATCCGCCTG
>CATPBN010000183.1 GCA_955652635.1 uncultured Gemmatimonadaceae bacterium | reverse complement strand
GGTGGCAAGACCGGGCAGCGCATCGACAGCTCTGGAACGAGCTGGGAAGGGATTCTCTCCAATATCCAGCGCCGGTACGACGAGACCGAATCTGATTCGGTTCGCCTCGAGCTCGAGGAGTACATGCAGCCGCGGGCCTGCACCACGTGCGACGGACGCAGGCTCAAGCCTGAATCTCTCGCGGTGACTCTGGCCGGACGAAACATTGGAGATCTCGTCCAGCTGTCCATCACGGACGCCCTCGAGTTTTTCGAGAACGTTCCTGTCCGGAACAACGGCAAGCCGGGCCTCGACCCCGAAATCGCGGCGCCGATTCTGAAAGAAGTTCGTGAGCGGCTGCGCTTCCTGAACGACGTCGGACTCGAGTACCTGACACTTGGTCGCTCGGCCGAATCGCTGTCCGGTGGTGAGGCGCAACGGATCCGCCTGGCGACGCAGATCGGTTCGCGCCTCGTCGGTGTCCTCTACATACTCGACGAGCCGTCGATCGGACTCCACCAGCGCGACAACGCCCGGCTGCTCAACACGCTTCGGCAGCTCCGGGATCTCGGCAACACCGTCATCGTCGTCGAGCACGACGAGGAGACGATGGAAGCCGCCGACCACCTCATCGATCTCGGGCCCGGCGCCGGAAAGCACGGCGGTCTCGTCATCGCTGCTGGCACCGTGGATGAAGTGCGCAACCATCCGGACTCCATAACGGGGCGCTACCTCCGCGGTGACGCTGAGATTCCAATTCCGGAAGTGCGTCGCCTCCGCGACGCGCAGCGCGCGATTCGCATCGAAGGCGCCCGCGAGCACAACCTGCGCAACCTCGACGTCGAGATCCCGCTCGGTCTCTTCGTCGCCGTAACCGGAGTCTCGGGAAGCGGAAAGTCCACGCTGATCGAGGACATCCTCCACCAGGCGATGGCGCGGCACTTCTATCGGGCCAGAGTAATTCCCGGCGCGCACAAGCGCATCACCGGCTTCCAGCACCTCGATAAAGTCATCGACATCGATCAGAGTCCGATTGGGCGCACGCCGCGATCGAATCCCGCCACCTACACGGGGCTCTTCACGCCAATCCGTGAGCTGTTCGCCGAGCTGCCCGAGGCGAAGATTCGCGGTTACGGCCCGGGGCGTTTCTCCTTCAACGTCAAAGGCGGGCGCTGCGAAGCGTGCGAAGGAGATGGGTTAGTCAAGATCGAGATGCACTTCCTTCCCGACGTCTACGTCCCTTGCGACGTGTGCAAGGGAAAGCGTTACAACCGCGAAACGCTGGAGGTCCGCTTTCGCGGGCTCAGCATCGCCGACGTGCTGGAGCAAACCGTCGAAGACGCACTGGCGTTCTTCGAGAATCAGCCGCGCGTTCGGCAGAAGCTCCAGACGCTCTTCGATGTCGGACTTGGCTACATCCATCTCGGGCAGTCGGCGACGACGTTGTCAGGCGGAGAGGCGCAGAGAGTCAAGCTCGCCGCGGAGCTTTCCAAGCGGGACACCGGCCGCACCTTCTACATCCTTGACGAGCCAACCACCGGTCTCCATTTCGAGGACGTAAGGATGCTCCTCACCGTGCTGCACAGGCTTGTTGACCGCGGAAACACGGTGCTCGTCATCGAGCACAACCTCGACGTCATCAAGACGGCCGACTGGATCATCGACCTCGGCCCGGAAGGCGGCCTCCGCGGGGGCGACGTGGTCGCAGCGGGAACGCCGGAAGACGTCGCGGATGTGAAGGAGTCCTACACGGGCCAGTACTTGCGCACAATGCTCCGCCGCAAGCGGGACGGCGCAGGTCGCAAGAGAGTCGCGCTCAAGGTGGGTTAGTATCGGTCACGCGCAAAGGAGCACAGATGGTGAGTTTGCTTGACATAATCGGACCGGTGATGGTTGGTCCTTCGTCCTCGCACACCGCTGGGGCGTGCAGGCTCGGATTGCTCGCCCGATGTCTCCTCGGTGGAACCCCCCAGACGGGACTCCTCCAGCTGCACGGCTCCTTTGCGCGCACCGGCGAGGGACATGGCACCGATAAAGCCCTCGTCGGCGGATTGCTCGGCTTCCGCCCTGACGACGAGAGGCTCCGTGAGGCGCTCCAGATCGCCGAGCGCGAAGGCCTCGATTACAAGTTCGAGAAAGTGACTATCGCCGACGCCGCTCACCCCAACACGGTTCGCATCAGCATCGAGCTTGATGGCAACAAAGCCACCATGCTCGGGTCCTCCCTCGGCGCCGGCCGGATCCTGGTCCAGGAGATCGACGGCTATCCCGTCCAGGTGACCGGAAACTTCCACACAATCGTTCTCGTAGCTGAGGATAGGAAGGGCTCGATCGCCAGAATCACGGGGATACTGGCGGAGCACGACATCAACATCGCAACGCTGAAGCTGACGAGAAAGGAAAGAGGCGGCGACGCATTCATGGTGATCGAATGCGACGAGCAGCCCGACAAGAAAGCAGGGGAAGAATTGAAAGGGCTCGATTGGGTCCGGTGGACCCGGCGGCTCGACAAAGTGAGCGGGGGCTGAGTGTACAAGGCCCTCTCCGATGCAATCCGCGACGCGGAGAAAGAGAAGAAGACGCTGGCCGAGGTTGCGCTCGCGACAGAAGCTCGCGATCAAGGCCGGCCGGTAGCAGAAATTCGCGCCGCGCTGCAACGCGCGCTGGATGTAATGCGTAGCGCGATTGAGAAGGGAATTGTCGGTGATCTGTATTCGGCGTCCGGCCTGGTGGGCGGCGATGCGGCGAAACTGCGGAACAGCACGAGCGGTCCGCTCGCGCAGACTCCGTTTCGCGATGTTCTCACGCGGGCGCTGGCGGTGCAGGAAGTGAACGCGGCGATGGGAGTCATAGTGGCAGCGCCGACTGCGGGTGGTGCGGGAATTTTGCCGGCGATTCTCACCGGTCTCGCCAAGGCGCGATCGGTGCCGGATACCAAGGTCGTCGATGGATTGGCGACGGCGGGATTGATCGGAGCAGTCGTGGCCGAACGGGCGTCGCTGTCGGGCGCCGAAGGTGGTTGTCAGGCGGAAACGGGAGCTGCGGCCGGGATGGCCGCGGGTGCCGCGACCGAAATGATGGGCGGGACGCCATCGCAGGTGGGGCACGCGGTAGCGCTCACAATGCAGGGAACATTGGGACTCGTCTGCGACCCGTTGGGCGGACTCGTCGAATTGCCGTGCGTGTTTCGCAACGCGACCGGCTCGGCGATAGCGCTCGCGGGAATCGAGATGGCGTTGGCGGGAATCACCTTTGCGATCCCGGTTGACGAGGTGATCGATGTGATGGGCGAGATCGGGCGGGAGATGGACGTGCGCTACAGGGAGACCGCGGGCGGCGGGCTGGCGGCGACCCCGACCGGCCGCCGGCTGGCAAAGGAGCGGTTGTACCAGATCAAACGGTCGGACGGGTAGAATTCGCTAGTTAAGAGGGGTGGAAGGCTGTAACTTCGCCCTGCGAGGGAAGCAGGACGCGGATAGGGGGAAGCGATCCGCGGGCAGCCGGCAGTTTTCATTTGTAGTTGCAGGTCGCTGTAGCACTCAATCCCATTTTTCTATGAATATCTTCGATCGCATAGCAATGCTGTTCCGGTCCAACGTCAACGCGGTGATCTCGGAATTCGAGCAGCCCGAGAAGATGCTGAATCAGATCATTCTCGACATGCGCTCGCAGCTCGTGAGGGCGAAGCAGCAGGTTGCCGCCGCGATCGCCGATGAGAAGCGGCTCCAGGATCAGACCCGCCAGGAGCTCAAGGAAGCCGAGGATTGGGAGCGGAGAGCGATGCTCGCGGTCCAGCAGAATCAGGACGAGCTCGCCAAGCAGGCGCTGATGCGCCGCACCGAGCACATCTCGCGCGGCGAGCAGATGCAGCTCACTTGGCAGGCACACAAGCAGGAGACCGACCGCCTCAAGGACTCTTTGCGCAGCCTCAACGACAACATCGAAGAGGCAAATCGCAAGAAGAATCTTCTGCTCGCGAAACAACGCCGCACCGAAGCGCAGAAGCGCATCAACGAAACGATGTCGCACATCTCGGAGAAATCCGCGTTCGAGGCGTTCGCCCGTATGGAAGAAAAAATCGAGAGCAACGAGCGCAAGGTGAAAGCGAACGCCGAGATCGACGAAGAGTTCTCCGGCGACAGGCTGGCGAACGACTTCAAGAAGCTCGAGGCCGGGGGCGCCAACATCTCCGCCGAGATGCAGCTCATCGCGCTCAAGCAGAAGATGGGCGTCCTGCCTGCCGGAGCCCAGGGCAATAACAAGGCGTTGGGTGCGGGCCGGCAGGCGCAAGAGGAGTCCGTCGAGGTCGAAGAGATCCACGACGAGAACAAGTAGAGTTGGCTAGCGCCGTCGCTCCAGGGAGCAGAGTGAGAGTCGCGCCGATTCTGTCCGGCGTGATTCTGACGTTGCTGCTGCTCTGGATGTTCGGGACGACATCGGAGGTCTGGCTCCTCCTCTTCATCGCGATCATTCTCTCGCTCTACCTGGGAGCGGTGAGAGACCTTCTCGTCGAGCACGCCCACGTGCCGCCGAAGCTCGCGTTCTTCATCTCCGTCGTCGGCTCCGCCACCGCCCTGTTTGGGCTGTTCGCCATTCTCCTTCCGCCCGTCGTCGAGCAAACCAGGGCGCTCATCGTCGTGATGCCGAAGTACATCGAGACCTGGGAGACGGGCATCGATCACTTCGTTACCCGCTTTCCCGCCATGCGCGACGCATGGAAGCCGGGCGAGCATCCGCTCATCAGCGCTGTATACAAGCAGGTCAGCGGCCAGGCGCAGCTACTCGTCCCGAGGGTGCTGTCGCTAGTCTCGGTGTTGGTCGACTGCTTCGCGGTGGCGGTGATGAGCATCTATCTCGCGCTACAGCCGGGAGTTTACCGGGAATGGCTCATTGCTTTCTTCCCGCCGATTCATCGAGACCTGGTGCGAGACGTGTTGCACGATCTCGCCGATGGGCTTCGCGCCTACATCGTCGGCCAGCTCCTGACAATGACGTTCCTCGCTGCCCTCACAGCTCTGGGACTGTATATACTCGGCGTTCCGTACTGGCTGACGTTCGGAATATTCACCGGACTCGTGGCCGTGGTTCCGTTCTTCGGCACGCTCTTATCGACCACCCTGCCAGCGCTCTTTGTGCTCGGCGGACCGGGTGGCGGAACGCGTGCTCTATACGTGCTGTTGCTGGGCGTGGTGATTCATCTGATCGAGGGGAATCTCGTATCGCCGCTTGTGATGTCCAAAAAGATTGACATGCCCCCGGTGCTCACGATCACCGCGGTGCTGATCATCGGAAAATTGCTCGGGCCCCTCGGGCTGGTGGTCGCGCTGCCTGCACTCGTTACGGTCATGGTGATCGTGCGACGAATCCTCATCAACCGTATTTACGAAGGCAAAGGATTCAGGAAGAGCACACGTGACAGGATCTTCGTGCTGCGCGTGCCCGTTCCGGACGGAGGCGTGATCGTCGCTTCAGAGCCAACGCCCGATCTGATCGGCCTCCGGGAAAGGCCGCTCAAGAAGACGGCATAAGCGCGTTAGGCGCTTTTCAGCCCTGTTTCAGAAGTACCTGAACACGGACGTTCGAATAGATGGTCTCGCCGTAGAGATCCCACCCACGTGCCGGATCGACCGACATCGCGAACGACGTATTCCGGACGAACGTGTCGACATTTTGGGAGATGGTCACGGTGAATCCGGACTGTGTCCACGTGCCCGCCATATCAGCGTCGATTACCGGATTTGCGCCGGACGCCGCGATGTGGAGATACCCTGACGTCGTGCCGTGCGCGTTCAGATTCATCGACAAAGTGCTTCCCGCCAGTAACTCGTCCCTTCGCCCCGAGCTCCCGGTTGTAACGAACGAGATCGCCGTGTAGCTACCGGCCGCGGAATTTCCGGACGGCGCCGTCGAACCGCCACAGGCCAGCAACACGGCCGGTAATCCAACAAGAAGGCTCAAGCAGACTCTCTTCAACGATTGTCTCATTGTGGTTGCTCTCCAATTGGTGATGAGCAGCCTGAAAGTTTCACGCCACCGCGCGATGGAATGCTTCCATCAGCGTCTCAACGATCCTCTACGACGTCTGGCGAGAGGCGAAGCTTCCCGCTCATCACTGCGGGGTCATCCATGCGCACGCTGTGCGTCCGAAGTCTCACCAAGACCTATCTCGCTGGTCCACGGGGTCGCGCTACCACGATCCCCGCGCTTCGGGAAGTGAATCTCGATGTGGACCGAGGTGAGATCATTGGCCTGGTCGGCCGGCCGGGATCCGGCAAATCGACGCTGCTGCTGTGTCTGGCGGGTCTTCTCCGCAGCGATGACGGCACCATCACCTGGTTCGGCGAGCAGATCACCGGACACCACGTGCCACCCGGACTTGCGTACGTTCCGCAGCGCACGGGCTATTACTCCTTTCTAACGGTCCGCGAAGCTCTCGAGTACTACGCGACACTGCACGATCTTTCGTCGGCGCATCGCGCCTCGCAGGTCGACACCGCGCTTCGCGAAGTCTCCCTCCAGATACACGCAGCGCAGCGAGTGAGTCATCTCTCGCCGAGCCTGCTCCAACGGCTCGCTCTGGCGCTGGCGCTCATCGGCTCCCCTCGCGCGATTCTCCTCGACGAAACGCTCTCGGGCGAAGGATTGTTGTTTGACAAGGAGATCGTCGCGCTCCTCACCCGGGTCTCGCGGCGCGGCGTCACGATCCTCATCACCGCTCCCAATCCCGTGGAGCTGCAACGCGTCGCCGACCGCATGGTCACGCTCGCCGAAGGCCGGGTGGTTGGCCTGGGGCGTCTCGATCCTGCTTTCGCCGCGGCGGTCTGATGTCTAGCTTCCGCGAATGTCCGACCTTCGTCTGTACAACACGCTCACGCGGCAGATCGAGACGTTCGCGCCGGCGGATGGAAAGACCGTTCGCATGTACACGTGCGGGCCGACCGTTTACCGGCCAGCCCACCTCGGAAACTTCAGGACGTTTCTCTTCGAGGATCTTCTCCGCAGGGTAATTGCGCTCCGCGGGTGGAAGCTGGTCCAGGTGATGAACCTCACCGATGTGGATGACAAGATCATCAAGGCGGCGAGCGATCGGGGAATAACCATCAGCGAGGTGACAGCGCCCGTCGTCCGCACCTTCAACGAGGATCGTTCGTTCCTGAGAATCCAGGACGCCGAGTTCTATCCGCGGGCTACGGATCACATCCCGGAGATGATCGCCATCGTCAAGCGGCTCATCGAACGCAAGCTCGCGTATCTCGCCGACGACGGAACCGTGTACTACGCGATCGACAAGTTCAAGGGATATGGAAAGCTCTCGCGCCTCGACACCCGCGAGGTGAAGGCAGGCGCTCGAGTGATCCAGGACGACTACTCCAAGGAGAACGCGCAGGACTTCGCGCTATGGAAAGCCGCGAAGCCGGAAGACGAAACGACCGGCGCGGCGTGGGATTCGCCCTGGGG